>NZ_JASCON010000001.1:0-198878 GCF_029959585.1 Pseudomonas sp. PS02302 | reverse complement strand
CCCTCCGGGAGAGGGCTGGGGTGAGGGTAACCCCAACGCCAAGCCCCCCCAGGGAAAGGATTCCCATGCCCCTCTTCACCCATGCCCGCGCCCTGCGCCGCGGCCAGACCGACGCCGAGCGCCTGCTCTGGCAGCACCTGCGCGGCAAGCGTCTACAGGGCCATAAATTCCGCCGTCAGCATCCCTATGGCCGCTACATCCTGGACTTCGTCTGCCTGGAAGCACGGCTGGTGATCGAGCTGGATGGCGGCCAGCATCAAGGCAGCGCCACCGACCGCGAGCGCGATGCCTGGCTGGAGGCCCAGGGCTTCCAGGTCCTGCGCTTCTGGAACCACGATCTCCTGACCCAGCCCGACGCCGTCCTCGAACGCCTGCACACCGCCCTCAGCCAGGCTTGACCCTGGGCTTGCGCGCGCGCGGCGGTGCGCCACCGGGCTTGGCTTTGGCCTTGGTCCCGCCGGTACGCCGCTTCTTCTTCCAGGGCGCGCCCTTGCCCGCCGGCGGCGGACCGCTGATGGTCAGGGTCAGGCCAAGATAGCGCTCCACCTGCTTGCCCATCCAGGCCGACTGCTTGGTGACGAATTCGGCCAGGCTCAGTTCACCTTCCTGCACCCGATCCAGCGCCTGCTCCCAGAGCGCCGTGGTGCCCGGATCGGCGATGGCCCGGGGCACGGCGTCGATCAGGCCGAAGGCCGCCGGCGTCGCCGCCAGGGCCTTGCCCTGCTTGACCAGGTAGCCGCGATCCAGCAGGCCCTGGATGATGCTGGCGCGGGTCGCCTCGGTGCCGATGCCGGTGGTGTCCTTGAGCTTCTGCTTGAGCGCTGGATCCTCCACCAGCTTGGCGACGTTCTTCATCGCCTTGATCAGATCGCCCTCGGTGAAGGGCTTGGGCGGCTGGGTCAGCTGCTCCTTGCAGCGCACCTCCACCACCGGATAGCACTCACCCTCGCGCAACTCGGGCAGCGCCTGGGGTGGTGGCGCCTCGCGGCCCTTGGGCGGCGTGAGCGACTCGGGCAGGGCGCGACGCCAGCCCGCTTCCACCAGCCGCTTGCCGGTGGCCCGCAGGCGTTCGCCGCCCGCCTCGAAGTCGGCCTGGGTGCGATCGAATTCGTGCTGTGGCAGGAACTGCGCCAGATAGCGGGCGCGGATCAGGCCATAGACGTTGCGCTCCTGCGGACTCAAACGCCCCAGGTCGCGGGTCACCTGGGTCGGGATGATGCCGTGGTGGGCGCTGACCTTCGCATCATTCCAGGCCCGTGAGCGGCGACTGGCGTCCAGATGGTCGCGCAGGGGTGCGAGGCCGCTATCAGCGCTCAGCAAGGCGGCCAATAGCGCCGGCGCCTCGGCATGCTGGGACAGCGGCAGGTAGCCGCAATCGCTGCGCGGATAGGTGATCAGCTTGTACTTTTCATAGAGCGCCTGAGCCACGTCCAGGGTCTGCTGGGCGCCGAGATTAAAACGTTTGGAGCAGACCTCCTGCATGGTGCCCAGATCGAAGGGCAAGGGCGTCGCCTCGCGGATGCGCTCGGTCTTGAGCTTGACCAGCCGCGCCTGCCCGGCCGCGTCGATGACCCGCGCCGCCGCCTGGGCCACCTCGGGCTTGAGGCAGCGCCCCTGGTCGTCACAGACATCCGCTGGCGGCTGCCACTGCGCCTGGAAGCGACTGCCCGCGGCGTCCAGCATCGCCTCCACGGTCCAGAAGGGCACCGGCACGAAGGCGGCGATGGCGCGATCGCGGTCCACCACCAGGCGCAGGGTCGGGGTCTGCACCCGCCCGACCGAGAGCACGCCCTGGTAGCCGGAGCGACGCCCCAGCAGGGTGAACAGCCGACTCATGTTCATGCCGATCAACCAGTCGGCGCGCGAGCGCCCCAGGGCGGACTGATAGAGCCCATAGGTCTCGGCGCCGGGCTTGAGCGCGGCCAGGGCGCGGCGGATGGAGACGTCATCCAGCGCCGACAGCCATAGCCGGCGAATCGGCCCCCGATAGCGGCAATGCTCCACCAGCTCGCGGGCGATCATCTCGCCTTCGCGATCGGCATCGGTGGCGATCACCAGTTCGCTGGCCTCGCCCAGCAGGCGCTTGACCGCCTTGAACTGGCTGCCGGTGGTCTTCTTGACCTGCAGCTTCCACTGCTCGGGGACGATCGGCAGGTCGTCCAGCGACCAGCGCTTATAGCGCGCGTCATAGGCGTCCGGTGGCGCCGTTTCCAGCAGGTGGCCGATGCACCAGGTGACGGTCACACCCTGCCCCTGCAGGCAGCCCTCACCGCGACGGGTAGCGCCGAGGACACGGGCGATGTCCTTGGCCTGGGAGGGCTTTTCGCAGAGATACAGCTGCATGGCGGGCGTCACAGGAGGGGAATCACCACAGGATGCAAAGGCCGCGCGAGCGGTGCAAGGACTAATCTGTATATCCGTACAGAAAGCGGCATTTGCGCAAATTCGCTTAATGGGCCACAGCGCCCGTAGGACGTGGATCACAGCTTGAACGGCTGCTGCCGGGGGAGCGGAATCTTGCCCGTGACGGCCGGTCCTTGGGCTACGGCACTTTCGCCGTCTTTAGCCGAGCTCTGGGAGGCGTCAATGAATACTGTAGCTATGGATCGCGCCACGGCCGAGAGCACCGGCGCCGGAAATTTCGTCGACACCGCCAGTGGCCAGGCCCTGCGGGCCAGCATTGCGGCCATGCGCCGTACCACCAGCCAGGTGCAGCGCATCAACGATCAACTCTGGGAAGTCTGGCCCGACGGCCGTCGCAAGCTGCTGCTGCGCTAAGACCTTCCGCCCGGCGCCCTAAGCGGGCGTCGGCGTCTCCAGCGGCCAGATAGGCCGCGACCTCGGCCTGGATCCAGGTGGTGAAGCGCTCCTGCTTTTCCGCCGATTCGGCGCGTTCCGGCCAGACCAGCCAGTAGGCATAGGGATAGGGCGCCACCACCGGACTGAGCTGAACCAGGCGACCTTCGTCCAACGCGGCCTGCACCAGGCTGCGCCGCTCTAGCGCCAGCGTCTGTCCAAGGCGCAGCGCCTCCAGCACCACATTGGAGTCGTTCACGCTGATGCCGCGATTGGGCGCCGCTTCGCCCAGACCAGCCTTTTCGCCCCAGTGCTGCCAGGTTTCCTCCGTGTGCAACAGCGGCTGCGCGAGGGCCTCGTCCAGGCTGCGCGGCAGTTGCCCACCGTTGTAACCAGGCGCCGCTACCAGCAGCACATCGTCCTGAAACAGCCGTAACGCCGTCAGGCCATCCCACTGTCCCTCGCCCATGCGCACCCCGATATCCACCATGCCCTGGCGCAGATCCTGGAAATCCAGGCTGGTCTGGATGCGGATGCGGTATTCCGGATGCAGGGCGCGAAAACGTGGCAGTCGCGGCAGCAACCAGTGGGTGGCGAAGGAGGGAAAGGTGGCGAACACCAGTTCGTTGCGGCGTGGCCGGGCCTGCAGTCGCCGCGTGGCTTCGCCCAGATCCTCGAGCAACTGGCGGACCTGCTCGGCATAGACGCGACCGTCACCGGTGACCTCGATCCCGCGCCCCTGGCGCTCGAAGAGCACCATGCCCAGCTGGTGCTCCAGCCCTTTCACCTGCTGGCTCACCGCGGCATGGGTGAGGTGCAATTCGCTGGCGGCACGGGTCACGCTGCCCAGACGGGCAACCGCTTCGAAGCAGCGCAGGGCATTCAATGGCGGTACGCGCGACATGTAAGACTTCCTTAACTATTCCGTCAGATTTTCTCGCTGGAAGTAGCTTCCCCGAATCCTTAATGTCTTGTCCAGAGCGGCACCTGGCGTGAAACGCGCAACACGGGTGACGTTCCACGTGAAACAGGATTCACTCTTTCTGACAGGATGCCCCCATGCAACTCATTGGCATGCTCGACTCCCCCTATGTGCGGCGAGTCGCGATCTCCCTGCGCCTGCTGGTGCTGCCCTTCGAACTGCGCCAGGTGTCGCTGTTTCGCGAGGTCGAGCGCTTTCGCAGCTTCAATCCGGTGCTCAAGGCGCCCACGCTGATCTGCCTGGACGGCCAGCGGCTGATGGATTCGTCGCTGATTCTGGACTATGCCCAGCACCTTGCCTGCGGCAGTCGGCAATTGCGGCCGAGCGGCCACGCGGCCCGGGCAACCGCCCTCGGTCGCAGCGGCCTGGCGCTGGCCCTGTCCGAGAAGGCGGTGCAGCTGGTGTACGAGCGTGACCTGCGGCCGGAGGAGAAGCGCCATGCGCCCTGGCAGCAACGGGTGGAGGGGCAGTTGCGCGCGGCCTGTGGGGCTCTGGACAAGGCCTGGCTGGGCCCGCGTCCGCCGCTGAGTGAAGGCAGCATCGACCAGGATGCCATCGACACCGCGGTGGCCTGGACCTTCCTGCACTTCGCCCTGCCGGGACTGATCGAGCGGCGTAACTACCCGACGCTGGAGGCCCTGACCGCTGAGGCGGAGGCGCTGTCGGTGTTTCGGGATTATCCGCTGGTGTGACGGCAAAAGCATCGCGGCCATGGGCCGCTCCTACAAAAGCATCACCCCCTGTAGGAGCGGCCGCATCGCCGGACCGCCACGGCCGCGATGTTATTGGCGACGGATTACCCGCGGTAATACCGCTGCGGCACGAAGGGCGTCTTGGCGACCTTGACCGGCACCTGCTTGCCACGCACCACGGCGAACAGCTGGGTATCCAGGGCGGCGAAGTCGCTGTCGACATACCCCATGGCCACCGGCGCCCCCAGGGTCGGGCCGAAGCCGCCACTGGTCACGCGACCGATGCTGGCGCCATTGGCATCCACCAGTTCCGCGCCTTCGCGCACCGGCACCCGCTCCTGCACCAGCAGGCCGACGCGCTTGCGCGTCACGCCCTCACGCTGCTCGGTGAAGATGCGCTCGGCACCGGGGAAACCGCCGGCGCGGCCGTTGCCTTCACGACGCACCTTGGACAGCGCCCACCCCAGGTTGGCCATCACCGGCGTGGTGCCGGCATCCATGTCGTGACCATAGAGGCAGAGACCGGCTTCCAGGCGCAGGGAGTCGCGCGCACCCAGGCCGATGGCCTCGACTTCCGGCTCGGCCAGCAGATGGCGCGCCAGGGCTTCGGCGGCGGCGCTCGGCACCGAGATCTCGTAACCGTCTTCACCCGTGTAGCCGCTGCGGCTGACGATGCAGGGCTGGTCCAGCAGCTTGACGCGGCGCACCTGCATGAAGGTCATCTCGGCCACTTCCGGCGCCAGGCGCGACAGGACCGCGGCAGCCGCAGGGCCCTGCAGGGCCAGCAGGGCGCGATCGAATTGCGGCAGCACCTGGCAGCGATCGCCCAAGTGCTTTTCCAAATGGGCGAGGTCGGCTTCCTTGCAGGCGGCATTGACCACTAGGTAGAGGCAGTCACCCAGGTTGGCGACCATGAGGTCGTCGAGGATGCCGCCGTTGTCGTCGGTCAGCAGGGCGTAGCGCTGCATGCCGCTGGGCAGGTCGATGATGTCGACCGGGACCAGGGTCTCCAGGGCCTCGGCGGCTTCCTCGCCTTCGAGCATGACCTGGCCCATGTGGGACACATCGAACAACCCGGCCTGGGCACGAGTGTGCTGGTGCTCCTTGAGCACGCCGAGCGGGTATTGCACCGGCATCTCGTAGCCGGCGAAGGGCACCATGCGGGCGCCGAGTTCCAGGTGCAGGGCGTGCAGCGAAGTCTTGAGCAGGGACATGGTAGGGCTCCGTGTCGGGTGGCGGTTTGCTCGCTCCTTACAGGAGGAGTGAGCAAACGCTGGGCTATGGGGTCGCGACGTGGGTGATCGGGTCAGCCCTCACCCCGGCCCTCTCCCAGGGGGAGAGGGGGAAGAGCAGCTCTGCTCTCCTCTCCCCTCGGGCGAGGGGCCGGGGTGAGGGTCAGGCCTCGCCGTAGGCTTCGATCGGCGGGCAGGAGCAGACCAGGTTGCGATCGCCGTAGACGTTGTCGATGCGCGCCACCGGCGGCCAGTACTTGCCGTCCACCAGGCTCGGCAGCGGGAACACCGCCTGCTCGCGGCTGTAGGGGTGGGTCCACTCCCCAGCCAGTTCGCGCGCGGTGTGCGGCGCGTTCTTCAGCGGGTTGTCCTGGGGATCCAGGGTGCCGGCTTCGAGGGCGCGGATCTCTTCGCGGATGGCGATCATGGCGTCGCAGAAGCGATCCAGTTCCTGCTTGGACTCGCTCTCGGTGGGCTCGATCATCAGGGTGCCGGCCACCGGGAAGGACATGGTCGGGGCATGGAAACCGAAGTCGATCAGGCGCTTGGCCACGTCGTCCACGGTCACGCCGCTGCTGTCCTTGAGCGGACGCAGGTCGAGGATGCACTCGTGGGCGACAAGGCCACCGGTGCCGCTGTAGAGCACCGGATAGTGCTCTTCCAGCCGGCGGGCGATATAGTTGGCGCTGAGGATGGCGATCTGCGAGGCGCGGGTCAGACCGGCGCTGCCCATCATCTTCAGGTACATCCAGGAGATCGGCAGGATGCTGGCGCTGCCATAGGGCGCCGCGCAGACCGCGCCTTCCTTGCGTTCCAGCCGGGCATGGCCGGGCAGGAAGGGTGCCAGATGCGCCTTGACGCCAATGGGACCGACACCCGGACCGCCGCCGCCATGGGGGATGCAGAAGGTCTTGTGCAGGTTGAGGTGGGAGACGTCGCCGCCGAACTGACCCGGGGCGCAGAGACCGACCATGGCATTCATGTTGGCGCCGTCGATATAGACCTGGCCACCATGGTCATGGACCACCTGACAGATCTCGCGGATGGCCTCTTCGAACACCCCGTGGGTGGACGGGTAGGTGATCATCAGCGCGGCCAGGCGCTCGCTGTGCTGCTCGGCCTTGGCGCGCAGGTCGTCGAGATCGACGTTGCCGCGCTTATCGCATGCCACCACCACCACGCGCATGTCGACCATGCTGGCGGTAGCGGGGTTGGTGCCGTGGGCCGACGCCGGGATCAGGCAGACATCGCGCTCACCCTGGCCGCGGCTCGCGTGATAGGCGCGAATGGCCAGGAGGCCCGCGTACTCGCCCTGAGAGCCGGCGTTGGGCTGCAGGGAGACGGCGTCGTAGCCGGTCGCGGCGCAGAGCATGGCCTCCAGCTCGGTGGTGAGCTGGGCATAGCCCTCGGTCTGGTCGGCCGGGGCGAAGGGGTGGATACCGCCGAACTCGGCCCAGGTGACCGGGATCATCTCGCTGGCGGCGTTGAGCTTCATGGTGCAGGAGCCCAGCGGGATCATGGTGCGATCCAGCGCCAGGTCCTTGTCCGCCAGCTTGCGCAGGTAGCGCATCAGCTCGGTCTCGGATCTATGGCTGGCGAATACCGGATGGGTCAGGAAGGCCGACTGGCGCTGCAGCGCTGCGGGCAACTCCACGCCTTGGGCGTCACCCAGCTCGGCGACCTGGGGCGCGGGCTTGCCGTCGGCCAGGATCTCCAGCAGCGCATGGACGTCGGCGAGGGTACTGGTCTCGTCCAGGGACACGCCCAGGGCCTCGGCGCTGACGTCGCGCAAATTGTAGCCACGGGCACGGGCGGCCTCGTGCAGGGCGGCGGTGCGCGCGCCGAACACCAGGGTCAGGGTGTCGAAGGCAGTGTGCTGGGTCTCGTGGCCCAGGCGCTGCAGGCCGGCGGCCAGCAGGCTGGTCAGCCGCTGCACCCGGGTGGCGATGCGGGTCAGGCCTTCGGGACCATGGTAGACCGCGTACATGCTGGCGATGTTGGCCAGCAGCACCTGGGCGGTGCAGATGTTGCTGGTGGCCTTCTCGCGGCGGATGTGCTGCTCGCGGGTCTGCAGGGCCAGGCGATAGGCCGGGTGGCCGTGGCGGTCGATGGAGACGCCGACGACGCGACCGGGCATGTCACGCTTGTACTTGTCCTGGGTGGCGAAGTACGCCGCATGGGGGCCGCCGAAACCGAGCGGTACGCCAAAGCGCTGGGCGGTGCCGATGGCCACGTCCGCGCCCAGTTCACCGGGCGGCGTGAGCAGGGTCAGGGCCAGCAGGTCGGCGGCCATGGCCACCAGGGCACCGGCCGCCTGGAAGGCCTGGATGCTCTCCCGGTAGTCACGGATCTCCCCGGTGGTCATCGGATACTGGAACAGCGCGCCGAAGAAGCGGCCGTGATCCTCGATCTCGGTTTCCACGCCCACCACCACCTCGATGCCCAGGGGCTCGGCGCGGGTACGCAGGACGTCGAGGGTCTGCGGATGGCAGTGCACGGAGGCGAAGAAGGCGCTGGCCTTGTTTTTCGCCAGGCGCTTGCAGAAGGTCATGGCCTCGGCGGCGGCGGTGCCCTCGTCCAGCAGCGAGGCGTTGGCCACCGGCATGCCAGTGAGGTCGCCGATCAGCGTCTGGAAGTTGAGCAACGCCTCTAGGCGACCCTGGGAGATCTCCGGCTGGTAGGGAGTGTAGGCGGTGTACCAGGCCGGATTTTCCAGCAGGTTGCGCAGGATCGGCGCCGGGGTGTGGGTGTTGTAGTAGCCCTGGCCGATCAGGCTCTTGAGCAGGCGATTCTTGCCGGCGATGGCGCGCAGCTCGGACAGGGCGTCGGCTTCGGACAGCCCGGCGGGCAGGTCCAGCACGCTGGTGCCCTTGATGCTCTCGGGGATCACCTGGGCGGTCATGGCCTCCAGGGATTCGTAGCCGAGCAGGTTCAGCATGGCGATCTCGTCCAGCTCGCGCGGACCGATATGACGCGGGACGAATTCGTCGGCGGTGCTGAAGGTGTCGTGCAGCGACATGGCGGTCTTACCCCTTGATCAGTTGCTGATAGGCGGCTTCGTCGAGCAGCGCGGCGAAGGCTTCGGCATTGGCGGGCTGGAAGCGAAAGAACCAGCCGGCGTTCAGCGGATCGCTGTTGATGGTTTCGGGCGCATCGTTGAGCGCCTCGTTGACAGCCAGGACCTCGCCGTCCAGCGGCATGGTGATGTTGCTAGCTGCCTTGACCGACTCCAGCACCGCCACTTCATCGCCCTGGGCGTAGCTGCGCAGCTCCGGCAATTGCACGAAGACCAGGTCGCCGAGCGAGTCCTGGGCATAGTCGGTGATGCCAACGGTAATGCTGCCATCGGCTTCCTGACGCAGCCATTCGTGTTCTTCGGTATAGCGCAGACCCATTGCCAGACTCCTGCGGACCTTTGTCCTGATGGATAGATAGGTCTAGCAGTGCAAGGGTAATGCCAGGAATAAAATCCATTATTTTCAATAATTTAACTAGAAAAGCAGAGTTGCACTGTAACGATATCGTTACGACATTTCACCCCAGACGGCCATATCCGTAACGATTAAAGAACACCGTATCGAAATCGATCCATAAATAGCTGGGCTGCTAGGTCAGGCAGTTCAGCTGCACGATTTTGACTGGAAATTGATCGCCACGGCATGAGGCACGCAGAGCCAAGTGCATACTTTTATTAGCCAGAAAACAGATGGACTGAATGGTCGGTCTGATCGTTTGCGATAGGCACGCCTGCAGCGCGCTTCAATGCACTGAACAAGCCGGCAGCCCAGGAGGTAGGCGGTCATTGTTCAGCAGAAAGGGCCGACACTGCTTGGCCCTTTCTTTCATTTTGATCCGACAGGCTCACGATCTATCAGTATCTATAGATGCAGAGACCTGAAGGAAAAAATGAATGAGTGCAAGAGTATCAGTGGCCCATTCCGCGTATACCCGCTACCACGTGAGCCGCAACATCATTGAGATCGTAACCCCCCACCAACTCAATCAGACTGTCTGCGGAATCCACCGAAGGAGGCGCTACGTAACCTGGCTGCGCATCTTGGAAAATATAGGTATTACCGTGGTAGTGAAAAACCGCAGCATTGACCTCCCCTACGGTTTCCTTCGATACAATATCCAAGACGGTGGATATGTCTTTCGCCCTTGCTACTGCGCTGTCTGCAATGGTGGCCACCGCTTCAGGCTTGCCAACAGGAGAGCCGTAAAGAATATAACTATCAGAAATGTCAAATCCTGTTACTTTGACCAGGTTAGCAATGATCGATGCTGATTTCTCAGCACTAGAGGCTGTCGCCTCATAATTGACCAGGTTTCCATTAAAAAGTGTTAGATTTCCGCTGCCCTCACCACTCATAACAATATTGACGCCATGTCCCAGCGAACCATGTGAGGAGGCATTATGAGCGTCTACCCCCTTCACGAAGGACAGATCTACCGTTGCACTACCGTGACGCGCTTCGATATTGACATCTGCTTGCTGGATGATGGCTGTAACGCCAACATTACCGTTACTTGCACTTACGCTAATATCTTTAACACGCGCATGAGCTAACGATGCCACCGAGTCAAACTCTGCAGCTGCAACCGTACTGACATCAGCGCTACCGCTTGCAAACTCGATGGAGTGCAGATAAGCACTGGTACTCCGCCCATCCATGCCTTGCTCGCTGAGTACAACAGAAAGCGATTTGGTAGAATTGGTCGCATCCAAGGTTTCAAGTCTGTCAAAATTTGACAATACGATGGAGCTGGACGCAGAAAATCCGCTATCTGCAATAGCCAAATTCAGATGCTTGATCGTCGAATCAAGGGTAGAACCTCCGGCCACGGTATCCAGTGTTTGCCCGTCGATCCGAGCGACCTTTTCGAGATGGTCGCTGTTAATATTCAGCGTTGTCATAGAGGCTCTTGCTTCCCTAACAGGAACCGAGCCCTCAACATACTTTGCGAACGCCGCATATTCATCGAAGTCGTTCACATCGATAGTCAGTGAGTGCTTATGGCCGAAACTGTAGACCGTCACATCGTCAATCACACTGCCTTGTGCAGGCGCCGACTTTTTCGATAGGTTCTTCACAATACTCTCCTGGACAATGATTGATCCAGGCGCACTTAGCTCGCCTCGGACTTCAAGAGATTATCCACCGGGCTACCGAGGGTGCGCCATCGCTTTGAACTACAGGTTACGTAGGTCATTCCTGCGTCAGCAAGGTCTAGTTCAGGTTACAAGAAATGTCTAGAAATTGGTTATTCGACTAGCACAGACTTACTCAAGGTCCTGAAAACGCGAGACTGGTTGAGACGCTCGTCATAAACCAACACATCGGGCACTACAGCGATCGGAAAGTCCTTTCATTCCGACGATTTATAGGCGTGTCGAAAACCTGAGCATGTCGTATTTCTGCAATATGTTTTATCAGGATGAAAGCTGTGGTGTTGAGCATGAATCTAGGCATCAGAACGGTCACGCGTCTGATCTGCAGGCTGGTTTCGCTCTGTCATAAAGTCGACCGTGACACCCTTGCCATTGAAGAAGTCGCTCCAGCACTTCCCGTCTAGGACAGGCATGCTGGGACAACAGCCATCGGATGCTGGACGGCCATTACCCGGCAATACGGTTTTCGATCCAAGGTTGCCTCCGCGAATGCACCGATGGCATCTACCTCATAGTTACCTGCCATATATAAATCAATCCTTTCCGCCTAGGCCTTGCACAAGCACGTCCGTGCACCGGGCGAAACGTCGACACGGTCGCGAACTTCCGCCCCGCTTCATCGGACCAAGAAGGCACAACAAGACCTCTGCCAAGCGGCTTTGCCCTCTCCCATCCTTGTCTGGAGTCTTTGTCATGGCTGTGAAAACCGTTGCCGATCTGCTCGTCGCCACCCTCGAAGCGGCTGGTGTGGACACCATCTGGGGCCTGCCGGGCGACTCGCTCAACGGCCTCACCGAAAGCCTGCGCAAGCGCGACCGTATCCGCTGGCGCGGGGTGCGGCACGAAGAAGCCGCCGCCTTCGCCGCCAGTGCCGCGGCCGACACCAGCGGGCGCCTGGCGGTCTGCGCCGGCTCCTGCGGTCCGGGCAATCTGCACCTGATCAACGGCCTGTTCGACGCCCAGCGCAGCGGCGCGCCGGTGCTGGCCATCGCCGCCCAGATTCCCTCCAGCGAGATCGGCCTGGGCTATTTCCAGGAGACCCATCCGGAGCGGCTGTTTCGCGACTGCAGCGACTTCTGCGAGGTGGTCTCCCATCCCGAGCAGCTGCCGCGCATCCTCGAGACCGCCATGCGCTCGGCCATCCTCAATCGCTCGGTGTCGGTGGTGGTGATTCCCGGCGACGTGGCCCTGGCCGAGGCGCCGCTCAAGGCAGTCCAGTGGAGCGAGCCGGTGCGTCCGGTGGTGGTCCCGCCCGAGGCCGAACTGGATGCCCTGGCCGAGTTGCTGGCTGGCGAAAAGCGCATCACCCTGCTCTGCGGCGCCGGTTGCGCCGGTGCCCATGCCCAGGTGGTGGCCCTGGCCGAGCGACTGCAGGCGCCGGTGGTCCATGCGCTGCGCGGCAAGGCCCATATCGAGTATTCCAATCCCTATGGCGTGGGCATGACCGGTCTGATCGGTTTTTCGTCCGGCTATCACGCGCTCAAGGAGTGCGACCTGCTGCTGATGCTGGGCAGCAATTTCCCCTATCGCAACTTCTTCCCGGATCACGGTCGGGTGGTGCAGATCGACGTGCGCGGCGCCCACCTGGGCGTGCGTACCCCGCTGCTCAAGGGGCTGGTGGGCGATGTCCGCGCCACCCTCGACGCCCTGCTGCCGCGCCTTGCGCCCAACAGCCACAGCCGCTTCCTGGAAAAGGCCCAGCAGCACTACCGCAAGACCCGCGCCGAGCTGGACGAACTGGCCACTGCCACCGCCGATGGCGAGCCGCTGCATCCGCAGTACCTCACCACCCGCGTCAGTGAACTGGCCGCGGCGGACGCCCTCTTCACCTGCGACGTCGGCACCCCCACGGTGTGGGCGGCGCGCTACCTGGCGATGAATTTCGAACGCAAGCTGGCCGGCTCCTTCAGCCACGGCTCCATGGCCAATGCCCTGCCCCAGGCCATGGGCCTGCAGGCGGCCTATCCCGATCGCCAGGTGGTGGCGCTGGCCGGCGACGGCGGGCTGTCCATGCTGCTGGGCGAGCTGGCGACCCTGGCCAGCGAGAAGCTGCCGGTCAAGGTCATCGTCTACGACAACGCCACCCTGGGTTTCGTCGCCATGGAGATGAAGGCTGCCGGCATGCTCGACGAGACCACCGATCTGGGTGAGGTCGATTTCGCCCGGGTCGCCGAGGCCTGCGGCGTGCGCGGCTGGAAGGTGGAATCGGCCAGCCTGCTCGACGCCACCCTGGAGGAGGCTTTCGCCCACCCCGGCCCGGCGCTGGTGGATGTGCGCATCGCCAAGCAGGAGCTGTCACTGCCACCGAAGATCGAGGCCGCCCAGGCCAAGGGCTTTAGCCTCTACATGCTGCGCGCGGTGATGAGTGGTCGCGGCAGCGAGGTGGTGGATCTGGCCAAGACCAACGTCCTGCGCTGAGAGCCTATTTAAAGGCTGCTGCGCGTCGGCCAAACTGCGTTGAAAATGGCTTCGGAATGCTCATTTACCACTCGTAAACTCGTTCGCGAGCCCGGTCCGCTTCCTCAGCCATTTTCGCGGGGCCGCCCAGGCCTTGCTTATCTCTAGCTCGCGAGCCTTTAAACAGGCTCTAGAACTTTAACGCCGCGGGATGCCGTAACGCCGCAGGCGCATGGCGATGGCCGAGTGGGAGGTCTGCAGGCGCGCGGCCAGCTGGCGGCTGGACGGATACTGCGGATAGAGCCGCTCCAGCAGCGCCGCCTCGTAGCCCTGGACGGCGGCCTCCAGGGTGCTGACTTCGCTCTCGACCTGCCCCGCCACCGCCGTGCCGGCCAGGTCGAGGTCGTCGACGTCGATCTGGCCGCTCTCACTGATGGCGGCGGCGCGAAAGAGGATGTTCTGCAATTGCCGGACGTTGCCCGGCCAGGCATTGCCCAGCAGCACGCCATAGGTGGCCGGGGCCAGGCGACACGGCGGTCGACCGATCTGGGCGCAGGCCTGCTGCAGGAAGTGCCGCGCCAGCAGCAGGATGTCCTGGCCACGCTCGCGCAACGCCGGCACCTGCAGGCTGAGTACATTGAGGCGATAGAAGAGGTCCTCGCGAAAGGTGCCGGCCGCGACCATGGCCTGCAGATCGCGATGGGTGGCGGCGAGAATCCGCACATTGACCTTGGTTTCCTGGGCCCCGCCGACCCGGCGAAAGCTGCCATCGGAGAGAAATCTCAGCAGCTTGGCCTGCAGATAGGGCGACATCTCACCGACCTCGTCGAGAAACACCGTGCCCTGATCGGCCAGCTCCAGCAGGCCCGGCTTGCCACCGCGCTGGGCCCCGGTGAAGGCGCCCGGGGCATAGCCGAACAGTTCACTCTCGGCCAGGCTCTCCGGCAGGGCCGCGCAGTTCAGCGCCAGAAAGGGCGCCTCGCGCCGCGCACTTGCCGCATGGCAGGCGCGCGCCACCAGTTCCTTGCCGGTGCCGGTCTCGCCGAGGATCAGCAGTGGCGCCTCCAGGGCGGCCAGGCGCTGGGCCCGGGCCTTGAGGGTACGGATGGCGGCGCAGTCGCCGAGCAGCGAATCGAAGCCCTCGGGGGTGTCGTGGCGCAGCGCCGAGAGGCGGCCACCGATGCGACTGGGGGCATAGAGGGTCAGCAGCCCGCCGGCCAGTCCGCCCACGGGTTCGCCGATGGGGGTGGCGTCCAGCAACAGCGCCTGGCCGCGCAGCACCACTTCGCGCAGCGGCAGACGAAAGCCCTGGTCCAGCAGCTCACTGGGCAATTCGCTGTCGTTGAAGAGTTCGGCCAGGGTAGTGCCGCTGTCTTCGCCGGCGAGGGCGGCAAAGGCCGGATTGGCCAGCAGGATGCGCCCCTCGCCATCCACCGCCAGCACCGGATCGGCCATGGCGGCAAGCAGGGCGTCGAGCTGGAGGGAGCGCCGCTGGCCCGGCAGGATGTCCACCACCCGCACCGCCTCGACCCCCACGACGGTGAGCAGGGCGGCGCGCAATTCCTCCAGCACCGCCGCGCTCAGGGTCGGCGCATCGATGTAGACGTTGGGCGGCACCATCTCCACGGCGTCCAGATTGAGATTGCGGGCACCGAGCAACGCCAGGACTTCCTGGGTGATGCCGACACGATCGATGAACGACACATGGATACGCATGGAAACCCTGGGGTCTGAAAGCGAAAGGGCTAATGCTACCCAAATGCTCGGGGTAGAATCACTTCTCATTTCCCCAGGCGGGACCGCCATGACCAGCAAAGACCCTCTTCTACTTGATCAGCAGCTGTGCTTCGCGCTGTACTCCACCTCGCTGGCCATGACCAAGGTGTACAAGCCGCTGCTCGAAGAGGTGGGGCTGACCTACCCGCAGTACCTGATGATGCTGGTGCTCTGGGAAAACGACCGCCTGCCGCTCAAGGAGCTGGCGCGTCGGCTGCACCAGGACTCCGGTGCCCTGACCCCGGTACTCAAGCGCCTGGAAGCCGAGGGCTACGTGACCCGGCAACGCAATGCCGAGGACGAGCGCAACCTGTCCATCGAATTGACCGAGTCTGGCCGGGCCCTGCGCGAGCGGGCCAAGAAGATCAACGGCACCATCGGCGGCTACTGCGCCCTGGGTGATGCGGAGATGACCCAGCTGCGCGAAAATCTGATGACCCTGCGCGCCAAGCTGGAGCGCTAGCCCAGTTGCTGCCGCTGGTCGGCTGCTCCTGAAAATATATTTGCGCGATAACAGATATCGCGATAACTTAAATCCGTACCCGGGCAATCCCGTCGATCAACGCCCGACCTAACAGTTATCGCGATACCTAAAAAGGAGCACGCCATGAACATTCTCTATACCGCTTCCGCAACCAGCACCGGTGGCCGCGACGGCCGTTCCAGTAGCAGCGACAAGGCCCTGGACGTGCAGCTGTCCACGCCCAAGGAGCTGGGCGGTGCCGGGGGTGCCGGGACCAATCCCGAGCAGCTCTTCGCCGCCGGCTACTCGGCCTGCTTCATCGGCGCGCTCAAGTTCGTCGGCGCCAAGGAAAAGATCGCCGTGCCGGCGGACGTCAGCGTGACCGCCCAGGTCGGCATCGGCCCGATCCCCACCGGCTTCGCCCTGGACGTCGAACTCGTCGTCAGCCTGCCGGGCCTGGAGCGCGCCGTGGCCGAAGACCTGGTCGAGAAGGCCCACCAGGTCTGCCCCTACTCCAACGCCACCCGCGGCAACGTGGACGTGCGCCTGACCCTGGCCTAAGGGTCGCGGTATTACCCAGGCGCTTCAGCCGAGGCGCCTGGTCCTTCCCGTTCGAGGAGTCATCCGTCATGCGTACCGTCGCTCGTCTGCTTGGCCTTTCCGCGCTCACCCTGGCCCTGGGCAGCGCCTTCGCCGCGCCCCAGCCCGATCCGGCCCTGGAACGCACCACCCAGGGCTTCATCGATGCGCTGAATGGCAGCGGTGGCCAACCCCTGGAAACCCTGAGTCCCAAGGATGCCCGCGCGGTGCTGTCCGGCGCCCAGTCCGGCGTCAAGGTCGATCTCTCAGGGGTCAAGACCAGCGAAAAGACCATCCAGGTCGACGGCAAGCCGCTGCAGCTGACCATCGTCCGCCCGGCGAACGCCAAGGGGCAGACGCCGGCCTTCATGTTCTTCCATGGCGGCGGCTGGGTGCTGGGTGACTTCCCCACCCACCAGCGCCTGGTGCGTGACCTGGTGGTGGCCTCCGGTGCCACGGCGGTGTTCGTCAATTACACCCCGAGTCCGGAAGCTCACTTCCCGGTGGCCATCAACCAGGCCTATGCCGCGACGAAATGGGTCGCCGAGCATGGCAAGGAGATCGACGTCGATGGCAGCCGCCTGGCGGTGGCCGGCAACAGCGTCGGCGGCAACATGGCCGCGGTGGTCAGCCTGATGGCCAAGGACAAGGGCACGCCCACGCTGCGCTACCAGGTGCTGTTCTGGCCGGTGACCGATGCCAGCTTCGACAACGGTTCCTACCAGACCTATGCCGAGGGCCGCTTCCTGACCCGCAACATGATGAAGTGGTTCTGGGACAACTACACCACCAGCGAGACCGAGCGCGCCAACGTCTATGCCTCGCCGTTGCGGGCCAGCGAGGCCCAGCTCAAGGGCCTGCCGCCAGCGCTGGTGCAGACCGCCGAGAACGATGTGCTGCGTGACGAAGGCGAGGCCTATGCGCGCAAGCTCAACGCGGCTGGCGTCGAGGTCGTCCAGGTGCGCTACAACGGCATGATCCACGACTACGGGCTGCTCAACGTCCTGGCCAAGGTGCCCGAGGTCCAGGCTGCGCTGACCCAGGCCGGCCAGTTGCTCAAGCAGCACCTGCAATAAGACCAGGCCCGGTACCCAAGGGGGTGGCTCCGTTCGCGGCGCCACCCCCTTTGCATTTCAGGGCTGCTTGCCCAGGGCGGCGAAGCGCTCCGCCAGCCAGCCATGCAGCTGCCGCACCGCGGGCGAAAATTGCCGACGGTGCGGGCAGAACAGCTGCAGTGGCAACGGCTCGCCGGGCTGCTCGGGCAGCAGGCGCACCAGCCGGCCGCGCTGCAGATCGTCGCGCATGTCCAGCCAGGACTTGTAGACGATGCCCTCCCCGGCCACCGCCCAGCGCCGCACCACCTCGGCGTCGTCGCTCTGCAAGGGTCCGCTGACGGCCACCTGCCGCAGCCCGCCGTCGGCCTGTGGAAAGCTCCACTTGTCATAGGTGCGCCCATGCAGCTGGTAGAGCAGGCAGGCGTGCCTGGACAGGTCATCCAGGCTGCGCGGCGCCCCCTGGCGGGCCAGATAGGTCGGCGCCGCCGCCAGCAGCCGGCGGTTGTCCGGGGCGAGCGGCAGGGCCACCAGGCTGTCGTCCTGACTGCGGCCGTAGCGGATGGCGATGTCCACCGGATCGCGATAGACGTCGGCCTGCTGGTCCGAGACATAGAGCCTGAGCGTCAGGCCGGGATGGCGCTGACGAAATTCCGCCAGCCAGGGCAGCAGGAGATTGCGCCCCAGATCCGAAGGCGCCGCCACCTGCAGCACGCCGCGCAATTCCGGACTCTCCCCCTGCAACCGCTCGCGCCCCTCGCGCAAGGTCTCCAGCACCTCGCGGGCATAGGGCAGATAGGCCTCACCCTCGGCGGTCAGGCGCAGGCTGCGGGTCGAGCGGGCGAACAGGCGGATGCCCAGTTCGCGCTCCAGCCGGCCGATGGCGGCGCTCACCTGACCCGGCAACAGGTCTGCCTCGCGGGCGGCGCGGGAAAAGCTGCCCAGGGCGGCGGAACGCACGAAGAGGCCGAGGTCGTCGAAGCGGATCATTTTCACTCCTACAGTGAAGGTGCTATCCGATTCTGCCGCTTTTTCCGGTCGAGCATGAAGACGACCATGGGCCCATGTCTTCTTATCGTACAAAGGAATCCGCCCATGAAAGCCATCATCCACGGTGACACCACCCTTCCCGCCAGCGATCCCCGCGCCCTGCAGGACGCCGTGCTGACCGATCCCACGCCCGAGGCCCATGACCTCCTGGTGGAAGTCCGCGCCGTGTCGGTCAATCCGGTCGACACCAAGGTGCGCCAGGGTCTGGTGCAGCGCGAGTCCAAGGTACTGGGCTGGGACGTCTCCGGCGTGGTGCGGGCCGTGGGCAGCGCCGTCAGCCGCTTTGCCGTGGGTGACGAGGTCTACTATGCCGGCGAGCTGTTCCGCCCCGGCTGCAACAGCGAGCTGCACCTGGTCGACGAACACCTGGCCGGGCACAAGCCCAGGAGCCTCGACCACGCCCAGGCCGCCGCCCTGCCGCTGACCGCCATCACCGCCTGGGAACTGCTATTCGACCGTCTCGGCGCGACCGAAGGCGGCGGCGCCGGCCAGCAGCTGCTGGTGATGGGCGCGGCGGGCGGCGTCGGTTCCGTGCTGGTGCAGCTGGCCCGCCAGCTCACCGAGCTGACCGTGATCGGTACCGCCTCGCGCCAGGAAACCCAGGACTGGGTGCGCCAGCTGGGTGCCCATCACGTCATCGACCACCACCAGCCCCTGCGGCCCCAGCTCGAAGCCCTCGGTCTGGACGGCGTGACCCTGGTCGCCAGCCTCACCCACACCGATGAGCACTTCACCCAGTTGGTGGATGTCCTGCGGCCCCAGGGCCGTCTCGGCGTGATCGACGATCCGGCGCAACTCGACGTGGTGCCGATGAAGGCCAAGTCGCTGTCGCTGCACTGGGAACTGATGTTCACCCGTTCGCTGTTCCAGACCCCGGACAAGGTGCGCCAGCACGAGATCCTCGAACGCGTTGCCGGGCTGATCGACCAGGGCACCCTCAAGACCACCCTCGGCGAGCACCTGGGCCGGATCGATGCCGCCAACCTGCGCCGTGCCCATGCCCAGCTGGAAAGCCACCAGGCCCGCGGCAAGCTCGTGCTGGAGGGTTTCTGATGCCTCGCCGCAATGCCCTGACCCTCGCCGTCGCCCTGGCCGTGGCTAGCCTCACCGCCCAGGCCGCGCCGCTGCCCCAGGAGCGCACCCTGGGCCAGCTGGAGCCGGTGTTCGCCTTCCAGGACGCCATGCCCACCGGGGTCACCGTCAGCGAGACCGGCCGGATCTTCGTCAACTATCCGCGCTGGGGCGACGCGGTGCCCTTCACCGTGGCCGAACTCAAGGACGGCAAGGCGGTGCCCTATCCGGACGCCGCGCTCAACGTCGAGACCCCAGGCCAGCCGGGCAAGGGTTTCATCAGCGTGCAGAGCGTGGTGGCCGATGGGCGCGGGCACCTCTGGGTACTGGATACCGCCGCACCGGGCTTTGCCGCGCCCAAGGCCGGCGGCGTCAAGCTGGTGGCCATTGACCTCAAGACCAACAAGGTCGCCAGGACGCTGGTCTTCCCCGCGGCGGTGCTCGAACCCAACAGCTACGTCAACGACGTGCGCTTCGACTTTCGCGTCGGTCGCGCCGGGGTGGCCTATGTCACCGACTCGGCGCCTCCCGGTGGCCTGATCATCCTCGATCTTGCCACTGGCCAGGCCCAGCGTCGCCTGACCGGCGCGCCCCAGGCCAACGTCGATCCCAGCTTCGTCCCGGTGGTGGAAGGCGAGCCGCTGCTGATGCAGCGTCCCGACGGCAGCAAGGTCCGCCCGGCCATCGCCAGCGACGGCATCGCCCTCTCGCCGGACGGCGGCACCCTCTACTTCAGCCCGCTGTCCAGTCGCCATCTCTATGCCGTACCCACCGCCCTGCTGCGTGATGCCAAGGCGAGCGAGGCCCAGGTCCGCGCCGGGGTGCAGGATCTCGGCGAAAAGGGCGCATCCGACGGCCTCGAAGCCGATGCCGAGGGCCGCGTCTATGCCGGCGACTACGAGCACAACGCCGTGCGCCAGCGCCAGGCCGACGGCAGCTGGAAGACCCTGGTCCACGATCCGCGCGTGCTCTGGCCCGACACCTTCAGCATCGGTCCGGACGGCTACCTCTATTTCACCGCCAACCAGCTCCATCGCCAGGCCCAGTTCCACGGCGGCCAGGACCTGCGCCAGAAGCCCTACAGCCTGTTCCGCGTCAAGATCGACGCCCAGCCGGCCCCTACCCACTGATCCGATCAGGAGTCATCCATGCAGCTGTCCCAGATCGCCCGTACCCGCTATACCACCAAGGCCTTCGACGGCTCCCGCAGCATCCCGGCCGAGCAGGTCGAGGAACTGCTGGAGCTGCTGCGCCAGGCGCCCTCCTCGGTCAATTCCCAGCCGTGGCACTTCGTGGTCGCCGCCAGTGCCGAGGCCAGGGCACGCGTCGCCCGTGGCATGCAGAGCCCCTACAACGAGCCCAAGGTGCTGCCGGCCTCCCACGTCATCGTGCTCTGCACTCGCCTGGAAATGACCGAGGGCCATCTGGCCCAGGTGCTGGAGCAGGAAGCCCGGGACGGCCGCTTCGCCAAGCCCGAGGCGCGCGCCACCCAGGATGGCACCCGTCGTCATTTCGTCGACCTGCATCGTCATGAGCGCAAGGATGTACAGCATTGGATGGAGAAGCAGACCTACCTGGCGCTGGGCACCCTGCTGCTGGGCGCTGCCGCCCTGGGCATCGATGCCACCCCCATGGAAGGCTTCAACGCCAACAGCCTGGACCAGGAGCTGGGCCTGCGTGAACAGGGCTACACCGCCCTGGTGGTGGTCGGCCTGGGCTATCGCGGCGAGAGCGACTTCAACGCCGCCCTGCCCAAGTCCCGCCTGACCCGCGAACAGGTCTTCACCTTCCTGTAGGACAGGCCTCCGTAGCCTGGACAACGGCGCAGCCTTATCCACAGTGCGCGCCGGTAGCCGCCAGTGGAAAACGCTGGCGCGGTTTTCCACGCTACGACGCGCAAGTTGGGTTAAGCCCAACAAAGGCAGCAGGTGCCTTCCTGCAGACATGAAAAAGCCGACCGCTACAAGGGGTCGGCTTTTTCATGTGGGCCTGTTGGGCTTCGACGATGAAGCCGTCTCAGCCCAACCTACTGGCTCGCGTAGGTTGGGCTGAGCGCAGCGAAGCCCAACAGGCCCGGCCTCCGATCAACCGCCCTTCAGATCCGCCAGGATCGAGAAGGCGCGCAACCGGTCCGCCTGCTCGTAGACATCGCAGGTAAAGATCAGCTCGTCGGCATCGGTCTTCTCCAGCAACAGCTCCAGCCGCTCGCGCACCTTGTCCGGTCCGCCGATCACCGCCATGCCGAGGAGGCTCGATACCGACTCCTTCTCGTGAGGCAACCAGACGCCTTCCATGCTGCGTACCGGCGGTTGCAGGCGCAGGCTGTCGCCGCGGAACAGCGCCAGGATGCGCTGGTAGACGGTGGTGGCCAGGTAATTGGCCTCGTCGTCGCTGTCGGCCGCCACCAGGGGCACCCCAAGCATCACATAGGGACGATCGAGCACCGCGGACGGCTTGAAGTTCTCGCGATAGAGCCGGATCGCCTCGTGCACATAGCGCGGCGCGAAGTGCGAGGCGAAGGCATAGGGCAGCCCCTTGGCCGCCGCCAGCTGGGCACTGAACAGACTCGATCCCAGCAGCCAGATCGGCACCTCGGTTCCCACCCCGGGCATCGCGATCACGCCCTGCCCCGGCTGCTGCGGCCCGAAGTAGTGCTGCAGCTCCTCCACATCCCGCGGGAAGTCGTCGGAACTGCCCAGGCGGTCGCGCCGCAGGGCATAGGCGGTGCGCTGATCCGAGCCCGGCGCGCGGCCCAGGCCGAGTTCGATGCGGCCCGGATACAGCGAGGCCAGGGTGCCGAACTGCTCGGCCACCACCAGCGGCGCGTGGTTGGGCAGCATGATGCCGCCCGATCCCAGGCGCAGGGTGCTGGTGCCGGCGGCCAGGTAGCCCAGCAGCACGCTGGTCGCGGAGCTGGCGATACCGTCCATGTTGTGGTGCTCGGCGACCCAGTAGCGGGAAAAGCCGAGCTGCTCGACATGGCGCGCCAGGGTCAGGGCATTGTGCAGCGCCTGGGTCGCATCGCCGTCGTCACGGATGGGGACCAGGTCGAGGACCGACAGGGCGGTCTTAGAGAGACGGGTCATCAGGATTCTCCTCGGCGGCCTGATCGTAGGCCGCCCTGTGGCGCTGAATTAAAGGCTGCTTCGCCGAAGCCCAGACGGCCAGGGCACCCACCGGCACCATCAGACTCTGGCCCAGCTCGGTGAGCGCATATTCCACCTGGGGCGGCTTGGTCGGCGTGACCGTGCGGGACACCAGGCCATCGCGCTCCAGCTGACGCAGGGTCACGCTGAGCATGCGCTGGGAAATGCCGTCGACCCGCCGGCGCAATTCGTTGAAGCGCAGCGGACCGGGTTCCAGGGTGAAGAGCGTGAGCAAGGACCAGGCATCGCCGATGCGGTCCAGCACGTCCCGGATGGGACAGGCGTGGGCATGCAGGCGGCGACGGCTGGAGATACGACTGACCACGGCGTCCATGGCGATCCTCGAAGCAGAACTGGCTCCCAGCCTACGCCTTTCGGGCGGTTATTAAAAGTAACCACCTGTCAGGACTGGTATTGCCGCCTGGGCCAGGGCACAATCCGAAAGGTCGTGACCGTTTTTATTGATTGAACGTTCAATAAAAAATAGTTACCCTCCGAGGCTTCTTCCGTTCTCTTCAGGAGATGCCTCGTGCCCAAGGTCGGGATGCAGCCCATCCGCCGTTCGCAGCTCATTGCCGCAACCCTCGAAGCCGTCGACGAAGTCGGCATGGGCGACGCCAGTATCGCCTTCATCGCCCGCAAGGCCGGTGTCTCCAACGGCATCATCAGCCACTACTTCCAGGACAAGAACGGCCTGCTCGAAGCCACCATGCGGCATCTGATGAATGCCCTGCGCCAGGCCGTGCGCGAACGCCGCGCCGCCCTGCCCGGTGACGACCCGGCCGCCAACCTGCGCGCCATCATCCAGGGCAACTTCGACGATACCCAGGTCAGCGGCCCGGCCATGAAGACCTGGCTGGCCTTCTGGGCCACCAGCATGCATCAGCCCAATCTGCGCCGCCTGCAACGCATCAACGACCTGCGCCTCTACTCCAATCTCTGCTGGCAATTCCGCCGCCTCCTGCCCCATGGCCAGGCGCGCGCCTCGGCCCGCGGCCTGGCCGCCATCATCGATGGTCTCTGGCTGCGCGGTGCCCTCTCCGGCGACACCTTCAACACCCAGCAGGCCCTGCAGATCGCCTACGACTACCTGGACCTGCAACTGGCCAAGGCCTGACCGCTGCAACCCCGGCCGGTCCGCTCCGGCCGGGGCTCTCCTCCCGCTTTTCCTTATCCATTCCCCCTCTCATCGAACCGCTCTGGGCCGACCATCGGCCGCTCTCGGCACGCCTGCGAATTTTTAATTGATTGAACGTTCAATAAAAATTAAGTAGACTGGCTTCATCGCTGGCGCAGAGAGACCCTTCTTTCGCGCCCCCTGTGTTCCTTGCGGGTGCCACGGCGCCCGCCCAGCCTGGGAGAACGTCCATGGCCCGTTTCGCCGAACAGCAGCTCTACATTGGTGGCCGTTATGTCGCCGCCACCGGTGGCGCCACCTTCGAAACCCTGAATCCCGCCACCGGCGAGGTGCTTGCCGTGGTGCAGAGCGCCAGCCGCGCCGACGTGGACAAGGCAGTGGCCGCCGCCGCCGCCGGCCAGAAGGTCTGGGCCGCGATGACCGCCATGCAGCGCTCGCGCATCCTGCGCAAGGCCGTGGACATCCTCCGTGCACGCAACGATGAGCTGGCGCTGCTGGAAACCCTCGACACCGGCAAGGCCCTGTCCGAGACCCAGGCCGTGGACATCGTCACCGGCGCCGACGTGCTCGAGTACTACGCCGGTCTCGTCCCGGCCCTGGAAGGCGAACAGATCCCGCTGCGCGAGACCTCCTTCGTCTATACCCGCCGCGAGCCGCTGGGCGTGGTCGCGGGCATCGGCGCCTGGAACTACCCGATCCAGATCGCCCTGTGGAAATCCGCCCCGGCCCTGGCCGCCGGCAACGCCATGATCTTCAAGCCCAGCGAAGTCACCCCGCTGACCGCGCTGAAGCTGGCCGAGATCTACACCGAGGCCGGCCTGCCCGATGGCGTCTTCAACGTGGTCAATGGTGTCGGTCCCGAAGTGGGCGTGGCCCTGACCGAGCATCCCGGCATCGAGAAGATCTCCTTTACCGGCGGCGTCGCCACCGGCAAGAAGGTCATGGCCAGCGCCGCCGGCTCGACCCTCAAGGAAGTCACCATGGAGCTGGGGGGCAAGTCGCCGCTGATCGTCTGCGACGACGCCGACCTGGAGCGCGCCGCCGACATCGCCGTCATGGCCAACTTCTTCAGCTCCGGCCAGGTCTGCACCAACGGCACCCGCGTCTTCGTGCCCCAGGCGCTCAAGGCCGACTTCGAAGCCAAGGTGGTGGAGCGCGTCAAGCGCATCAAGCTGGGCGATCCTCTGGCCGCCGAGACCAACTTCGGGCCGCTGGTCAGCACCCCGCACATGGAAAAGGTGCTGGGCTACATCGCCCAGGGCCAGACCGAAGGCGCCCGCCTGCTCACCGGTGGCGAGCGCGCCACCCAGGGCGAACTGGCCAAGGGCAACTTTGTCGCCCCCACCGTCTTCACCGATTGCCGTGACGACATGGCCATCGCCCGCGAAGAGATCTTCGGCCCGGTCATGAGCATCCTGGCCTATGCCGACGAGGACGAGGTGGTGCGCCGCGCCAACGACACCGAGTACGGCCTGGCGGCCGGCGTGGTCACCCGTGACCTGGCCCGCGCCCACCGCATGATCCATCGCCTGGAAGCCGGTATCTGCTGGATCAACACCTGGGGCGAATCCCCCGCCGAGATGCCGGTGGGTGGCTACAAGCACTCCGGCGTCGGTCGCGAGAACGGCCTCACCACCCTCGGCCACTACACCCGCATCAAGTCGGTGCAGGTCGAGCTGGGCGACTACGCCTCGATCTTCTAAGCCGCTTCCGTAGCGCTGTTCTCCCCTCTCCGCTGGAGAGGGCCCGGGGCTGGGGCCAGACCCCACCCGCCGTCAGGAGGAGACTTTTTCATGGCACACGAATTCGATTACATCGTCATAGGCGCCGGCTCGGCCGGCAACGTCCTGGCCACCCGGCTGACCGAAGACCAGGACGTGACCGTCCTGCTGCTGGAAGCCGGCGGCCCCGACTACCGCCTGGACTTCCGCACCCAGATGCCGGCCGCCCTCGCCTATCCGCTGCAGGGCAAGCAGTACAATTGGGCCTACCAGACCGAGCCCGAGCCGCACATGGACAACCGCCGGATGGAATGTGGTCGCGGCAAGGGCCTGGGTGGCTCCTCGCTGATCAATGGCATGTGCTACATCCGCGGCAACGCCCTGGACTATGACAACTGGGCGCAACTCGATGGCCTGGACGACTGGACCTACCTCGACTGCCTGCCCTACTTCCGCAAGGCCGAGAAGCGCGATGCCGGCGCCAACGACTGGCACGGCGGCGACGGCCCGGTCTCGGTGACCACCGCCAAGCCGAACACCAATCCCCTGTTCGAAGCCATGGTCGAAGCCGGTGTCCAGGCGGGTTATCCGCGCACCGAAGACCTCAACGGCTATCAGCAGGAAGGCTTCGGCCCGATGGACCGATTCGTCACCCCGAACGGCCGGCGCTCCAGCACCGCCCGCGGCTATCTGGACCAGGCCAAGGGTCGCCCGAATCTGACCATCGTCACCCATGCCACCACCGATCGCATCCTCTTCGAGGGCAAGCGCGCCAACGGCGTCGCCTACATGAAGGGCGATTCCCTGGAAGCCATCACCGTGCGCGCCCGCCGCGAGGTGCTGCTCTGCGCCGGTGCCATTGCCTCGCCGCAGATCCTGCAGCGCTCCGGCGTCGGCCCCGCGCCGCTGCTGCGTCGCTTCGACATTCCGCTGGTCCACGACCTGCCCGGCGTCGGCCAGAATCTGCAGGACCATCTGGAGATGTACCTGCAGTACGAGTGCAAGCAGCCGGTCTCGCTGTACCCGGCGCTGAAGTGGTACAACCAGCCGCAGATCGGTCTGGAATGGATGCTCAAGGGCACCGGCCTGGGCGCCAGCAACCACTTCGAGGCGGGCGGTTTCATCCGCTCCAGCGAGGAGTTCGACTGGCCCAACATCCAGTACCACTTCCTGCCGATCGCCATCAATTACAACGGCACCAACGCCATCGAGGCCCATGGTTTCCAGGCCCACGTCGGCTCCATGCGTTCGCCCAGCCGCGGCCGCATCGAACTGACCTCGCGCGATCCGCGCCAGCATCCGAGCATCCTGTTCAACTACATGAGCAGCGAGCAGGACTGGCGCGAATTCCGCGACGGCATCCGCCTGACCCGCGAGATCATGCAGCAGCCGGCGCTGGACCCCTATCGTGGCGAAGAGATCAATCCAGGCCGCGATTGCGTGACCGACGCCCAGCTGGACGCCTTCGTGCGCTCCCACGCCGAGACCGCCTACCACCCGTCCTGCTCCAACAAGATGGGTACCGACGACATGGCGGTGGTCGACGGCGCCGGTCGCGTGCACGGCCTGGAAGGCCTGCGCGTAGTGGACGCTTCCATCATGCCGATCATCGCGACGGGCAACCTCAACGCCCCGACGATCATGCTCGCCGAGAAGATCGCCGATAAAATCCGTGGTCGCGCCCCGCTGCCGCGCAGCAACGCCGCCTACTACGTCGCCAACGGCGCCCCGGTACGGGGCACCCCGCTGCGCGACGTCAACGGTCAGCACGCCGCCGAGCCGGTCCCGCAGCGTCGTGACCAACCGGCCGCCTGATTCCAGGCAGCAGAACGCAAGAAGGGCGCCCTCGGGCGCCCTTCTTGTATATGCCTTTCCAGGTGACGACGGGCAGTCCGCTCTTCCCCCTCGCCCTCGGGGAGAGCGTCGGGGTGAGGGCAGCTCACCCAGCCGCTCACCTCACAGACAATCCTTCACCGCCGTCAGAATGGTCCGCGGCCGCAGCGGATTGTTGGCCATCTGCTCACGCAGCTGGATGCGCGTACCGCGCGACGCCGACCCGATGTCGATGATCGCCGCCGTGGCGCCCGGCACCTTGCTGTCCACCAGCACGCGCTGCCCACTGCTGCCTTGCGGCTGGACCAGCACATGCCGACCGTCCTTCTCCAGACCGGTCACCAGGCAGGTGCGATAGTCCTCGGCACTCTTGCCCGTGCGCAGCTCCATGGGCGGATTGCGCTCAAGATTCGCCTGGGTGGTACAACCCGCCAGGGCAGCGGCCAGGAAGGCCAGGGTTTTGGTTCTCATCAGCGGCTCCTGCAAGCTCTTTGCGCCATTTTAACCGCAGCTGGCTTACGTCAGCCTTAACCGTCGCACATCCTTGGTTTACAAGGGCTTTCCCATGGCTATAATGGCCTCCCCTTGCCGGTATAGCTCAGCTGGTAGAGCAACTGACTTGTAATCAGTAGGTCCCGGGTTCGACTCCTGGTGCCGGCACCACATTTCCAGATGCCTTTCACGGGTGTCTGACTCCCTCCGCTGGCGCTGTCAGCCATCACACCCAGAATACCAGTAGTCGTGATCCTCACTCATCACGTCTGGGCCGCTCTGTATCATCGTGGATACCCATGAACAGGTGGTATCCCTGGATGAACGAAATCACTACGCGCTCCATGTCTCCCTACAAGGAAGTCTGTTTCATTCAATCCATCTTCCCAGATGGATCAGTCGTTCGTGGCTCCGGCACTATCACGGGCAACAATGATGTTCTCACCGCGCTGCACGTCATCTACGACGCCGAGTATGGGGGCAAGGCGGTCAGCGTCACGGTTACACCGGGCGCCTTCGTCAACGCCAATGTCGGTTCGTTTTCCGCGCCCTTGGGTACCTACGCTGCTAACAGCTGGACCGGGATTAGCGGTAACTGGGATACCAATAACGACCGATTGCTGAGCGCCAGCGAGTCAGGTCGCGACCTGGCAGTGATAAGCCTAGATGTAAATATCGCATCCCTGACCGGCGCACTGGCTATCTCATCGCAAACGGGCAACTTCGTGGCAACCATTGATGGTTATCCCGCCCGGGGGACAGGTCTGATGGAGGACGCGGGCATCGCGGTCTACTATGACCAATATCCCATCTACCGTATTGATGTCGGTCTTGGAGCGGGAGCGTCCGGCGGTCCCATGCTGCAGTACGTCAACGGCGCGCCAGTCGTGCGAGGTGTATTGTCAGCAGGAGATACCGCAGATACCTATTCGATCTATGCTGCCTTGACCAAGGACAATGCAACCTGGGTCAATTCGACCAGTGCTGCCAATGACGGGTTGGTCGATGCCAGCACCGCGTATCGCTCGATTGGCCTAGGCATATCCAGTGGTAGCGACAATGACGATACCTTCATCCAGGCGCGCCTGTCCTACGACAACAGTAACAGCACCACGGTCTATGGATACAAGGGTGCCGATCAGATCTGGATGCGCGGCTACTCCACCAGCTACAGCATTCAAGGTGTCAGTGGAGATAACAGCGTTCTATATGTTGCGGATGCCGTGACTGGCCAGAAGCTCTATCTACATGACGTCAATGCACTGGTCTTCCAGGACAAGACCACCTACATCATGACTGCAGAACAGGCGCAGATTGCCCGTCTCTATACGGTCTTCGATCGTATTCCCGATTTGGACGGTTTGAAATACTGGACCAATCTACATGCTTCAGGAACGTCCTTCACCGATATAGCCCAGACCTTCGCCCAAACTCAGGAATTTGCGACCCGCTATAACTCGGTCAACAATTCCGGATTTGCGGAACAGCTTTACAGCACTATCCTGGGACGCAACGGCGATGCGAGCGGGGTCTCCTTCTGGACCGGTCAGCTTGATCACGGCATGTCGCGGGGTGAAGCCATGGTCCAATTCACCAACTCGGTGGAGAACCAGCAACTGACCCAGGGTACTTCCGGGTTCATCCAGGTCGTGGGGGACAGCGCCTGGACCAATCACGACCTGGTGAGTGAAAAAGGCGTAGTCTTTGGCAGCAAGTTCTCCGACTCCTTCAACGAAAGCCAGCTCTGGTTCGACAGCAGCCTTAGCTCTCACCTGTTTGGCTATCAAGGTGGCGATACGCTTCACTTGCAGAGTAACGCTGCTAATTACACCCGTACGGTCAACGGCGATACCCTGGTGGTGACGAATACCACGATGCACCAAAGCATGTACCTGCAAGACGTGGACATGCTGAGCTTCCAGGACAAGAACGTTTTCGTGCTCACCGAAGGTCAAGCAAGCGTTGCGCGTCTCTATACGATCTTTGATCGCGTACCAGACTTCGACGGGCTCAACTACTGGTATGGTCAGATGGCCCAAGGGATGACTTTCAAGGACATCGCCAATACCTTCGCTCAGACCAGTGAGTTCGCGACTCTTTACAGCGCGGTGGACAACAGGTCTTTCGCCACACAGCTGTACACCACCGTGCTCGGTCGTGCAGCGGACTCTCAAGGACTGGACTATTGGACCGGACGTCTGGACCACGGGATGGGTCGTGGTGAAGCCATGGTTCAGTTCACCGACTCCGTCGAGAACCAGCATCTGACGGCAGGCAACGACGGTTTCATCCAGATCGTTGGGCAGACCGACTGGGCGTAAGAGGAAAAGGCCCGCGCGATCTTTGGCGGGGGCCTTTTCCAAACTCGACGCTACCTCTTAGCGATTCGAGAAGGGGACAAAAGGTCTACTCATCCGGCAGGTCTTGCCTACTCTAGCCTTTGGCGACCTCCCCCTCTTTTACGCCGGTCTTGCGCTCTTCACCGGGCGTAGGCACCGCCAGCCAGCCGTTGATTTTCTGGATATCGGCATCCCGGAAGCCGCCGCTCCAGCGCAGCAGCACCAGTTGATTGGTGACGAAGTCGTATTGCGCCTGCAGATAGTCCCGCCGCGCGCTGTACTCCTGCTGCACCGCGTTGAGCACGTCCACGGCAGTGGCCACACCCAGGCTGAGCGATCGCTCACTGGCGGCGCGGGACTTGATCGCCGAGTCCAGGGCGTTGCGCGAAGAACCGATCTTGGCCAGGTCCGCAGCGCTCTTCATATAAGCCGTGCGCGTTTCCTTCACCACCTGACGGCGGATCGATTCGTACTCCTGCTCCGCGGCATCGCGCGAGCCATAGGAGCTGGCGACGCGGGCACTGGTCGAGCCGCCGCTGTAGAACGGAATCTGTACGCTGATGGTGGCGGAATAGGTGTTGATCGCGGAAGAGGCGATGACATTGTCATAGGCGAAGTCGCTGCGTTGCGCACCGAGGTTGAAGCTCAGGGTCGGCAGATGACCGGCCTTGGCCTCGGAGATACCGTAGTTGGCGGCATCCACGGCGCGCTGCTTGGCCTCCAGGGCGGGGTTGTTCGCCACGGCCGAATTCACCCACTGTTCTTCGTCACCTTGGGGCATGGCCAGCTGGGCTTTTTCGTTGAGTCGCTTGAGCGGCTGATAGACAGAACGACCAATCAGCTCACCCAGGGCCTCGCGGGTCACCTGGATCTGGTTGCGCGCCTCGATCTCCTGGGTTTTCAGGCTATCCACCTTGGCGGAGATCTGCAGGACGTCGGTGACGGTGCTCATCTGCTTGTCGAACAGCGCCTGGGCACGATCCAGGTTGCGCTGTGTCGCCTTGCGCTCGGCGGTGACCAGCTCGAGCGTATCTTCGGCCGCCAAGGCGGCGAAATAGCGCTGGACGAGATCCGCTGCCGACTGGGTCTTGGCATCCTCGTATTGGGCACGGTACTGCTCGGTCAGTTGCTCATAACGCTTGAAGCCACGCCAGGCCGCGGCGTTGTACAGCGCCTGGCTCAGGGTCAGGTTATAGCTTTCGCCGTTGTAGTTGAGAGTCTGCATGCCCTCTTCTCGCCGCACTCTACTGGTAGAGGCCCCACCGCTCAGCTGCGGCAGTATCTGGCCGAACGCGGCGCGCTCCTGACCTTCCAGGTTCTTCACCTGCGCCTCGGAACCGCGGATGCGGGGGTCGGATACGGCGCTGTCCTGGTAGAGCTTCCACAGATCGATATAGTCGTCCTGAGTTCTGGGCACAGCACCTGTCTGCGCCTGCGCCCAGTGACAGCAGCCCAGCAATACAGCCAGCGTAATGAGTTTGACATTCATAGCTGCCCTACTCCTCGATCAACGAGCGAGCCATGGCATTGCGCGCCGGCTTGAGCAGGTATTGCAGCATGGTGCGCGAGCCGGTGTTGATCAGCACGTCAGCGGGCATGCCCGCGACCAACTCACGATGGCCCAAATCCTTCTTGCCCTGCTCGGTCAGCTTTACCCGACCCAGGTAATAAGGGGTGCCGTCGCGCTCGTTAGTGATCCGGTCTGCCGAGACATAGATCAACTCGCCCTCGATGATAGGCGTCGTGGCATTGCTGAAGGCACTGAAACGAACCTCAGCCTTGGTTCCCAGTTCTACCCGGTCGATATCCTTGGGTTCGATATGTACTTCGACGATGAGCTTGGCGGCATCCGGCACGATATCGAGCAGATTGGTGCCGGATTGCACGACGCCCCCGATGGTATGCACAGCCAGATTCATAACCATACCGCTGACCGGTGCCTTGACCTCGGTCCGGTTGTACTTGTCCTGCAAGGCGCCCACCCGCTCACGCGCCTCGTAGATTCGCGACTGAGCATCACCCAGTCGACTGGCTACGTCCGACTTGAACTTTTGAGTGGTCTGCAGGATCTGCAGCCGCGTCTCGCCGATCTGGACCTTGGCGCGGGCGATAGCGGAACGCTGATCAGCGATCTCCGCCTGTAGGCGTGAGAGATTGCGCTCCTGATCGCGCAGGCGTTCGTTACTGACGAAGCCTTCTTTCAACAGACCGGTAAGATCCTTGATCTCGCTGGCATAGGACTTAGCCAGGCTCTCCTTGCTGGCGATGACCTCGTTATAGCCACGAATCTGCTGCCCCAACTCGGCAGCGCGGTTCTTCAGGACGTCGATCTCACCGCGGCGCGCATCACGACCGGCCAGAAATATCTGCCGTTCACTGGCGCGAGCCTCTTGTACACGTTTGTCCGCGGTTGGAAAGTCACTTACACCAAAGGTAATGTCATTGGCGTCGTCGCGCTCGGCGATGAGGCGGGCTTCCTGCGCCTGAGCGGCGATCAACTGGCCACGGGTCGCTTCCAGCTCCGAACCCGCCTGGGTGCTGTCCAACACGATCAGCACGTCCCCGGCCTTGACGTCATCGCCGTCATGTACCCGCACCTCACGGACGATACCGCCTTCCAGATGCTGGACCGACTTGCGGTAGCTGTCCACCGCTACCACACCTGTGGCAAAGGCCGCGCTATTGAGCGGCGCCAGGGCTGCCCAGCCACCGCCGATACCGAACACAGCAAAGAGAATGATCAAGCCTAACCGACGCACAGGAACGTCGTTGACTTTAAGACCTGCGGCCTCAGCTTCCAAATAAACGTCTTTCATACGGGTGCGCCCCCTGCACTACCAGGCTTGGGAGGTAAGGGAGTAACCGAGCCCGGATTGGCCACCGGCTGAGGACCACCTGATTGCTGAGCCTTTAGCTGCGCTAGTACCTGATCCCGGGCTCCGGACATCACGATCTGACCTTCGCTCAGTACCAGGAGGTTGTCCACATAGGCCAGGGCACTAACCCTGTGGGTAATGATGAAGAGCGTGGTGCCCTTCTGCTTGAGCTTGATAAGAGCCTCGCCCAGCGCGCGCTCACCGACATCGTCCAGATTGGAGTTAGGTTCATCCAGGATGACCAGTTTCGGATCGCCGTATATGGCACGTGCTAGTCCGACACGCTGGCGCTGACCGCCTGAGAGCGCACCACCGTGGGCGCCGATGACGGTGTCATAGCCTTGGGGCAGTCGGAGAATCATTTCGTGAACACCTGCGATCTGGGCAGCCTCAACCACCTTCGCCGCATCCACGTCACCGAAGCGCGCGATGTTGTCACCGATAGAGCCTTCAAAAAGCTCAATATCTTGAGGCAAATAACCGAGGTGTGGACCTACCGCCGCTCGATCAAGATGGAACATGTCTGCCCCATCCAAGCGCACCTTTCCACTCTGAGCAGGCCAAATTCCGAGGAGCGCGCGTGCCAAGGTAGATTTTCCGGCGGCGCTTGCGCCTAGGACACCAACGGATGCACCGGGAGGAGCACGAAAACTAATCCCTTTGAGAACGGGAAGATGACCACCGGGTGGAGTAACCACCAACTGCTCCACAGAAAGATCTCCCATTGGAGCAGGTAGAGACATCCGCTCAGGCTCTGCCGGGATTTGCTTCAATACCTCGTTCAATCGAGCATATTGCCCGCGGGCATTAACGAAACCTTTCCAGTTTGCGATCATTTGATCAATAGGCGCGAGTGCACGACCAATCAGCAGAGAGGCAGCTGTCATGAGTCCAGGCGTGATTTCGTTGTTGATGACAAGATAAGCACCCAGTCCAAGCACAAATGATTGCAGCAGTATTCGCCAGGTACGCGATATATTAGAAATTGCCCCACCCATCTCGCTTGCCCTGCCCTGCAGAGCAAGTGTCTTGTAATTTCTCACCTTCCATTTTTTGGTCAGGTTAGGAAGCATTCCCATTGCCGACAGGACTTCAGAATTACGCAGCGCCATTCCTACCAAGCTCAAAGCAGCGCTGTTTTCTTTATTTGCCTCAGATAGCCTTTTTGCTGTAGCGCGTTCATTTGCAAACGCAAGAGCAGTTGCAACTAATGCGCCGACGACTGTCAACACCCCAAACCACGGATGGAAAAAAAACATGATGCCGATATATATAGGCATCCAGGGAGCATCAAAAAAGGCAAAAACACCACTGCCGGTTAAAAACTGACGCAGCCCTGTCAAATCTCCCATAGGCTGGGCAGAAGCCCCTGTACTACCGGTGTACAGCGACTGCTTAAAACTAGCCCCTAATACGCGTTCGCCAAGCAACAAGTCTAACCTAGTTGATATTCTCACCATTATGCGAGAACGAATCCATTCCAATGCTCCATAGGTAGCCATTAGCACGGTCACCAATATGGTCAGCATAATAAGCGTAGTAACACTTCTACTGCTGACAACTCGGTCATACACCTCCAACATGTAAAAAGATGGAGCTAGAAGTAAAAGGTTTATGAACAGACTAAAAAAGCCTGCAAAAAGGAAACTTGACTTGCAAGCTTCTAGCGCCATTTGCAGGTCGGTTTTCGTGATGACCTTCATTAAGTCGACAACCCTCTTAGACTATTCATTTTTTGTAGATTAGGATTTGAACAACCCTCAAACTGGCATTATTGTTAAGCGTAATCAATCTAGGCTCTACGAATGTGTTATTTGAGCCAACGTGAAATGTAGCGCGAAATCTCGAAGTTCCAGAAAGATCTGAATGAAATAGCTTGTGAAATCCAAAATCCGAAACAACATCAACAGCGTACGTGGACCAGTCTGCTGCTTCTATATGCAAGTCTAGAACGTAAGCGCCAGGCGCCAGATCTAGCTTCATGCCATAGAGCAAGAAACCTGGGTCACTCCGCATGATCGACGTATTCTCGTCGCTATACATACCTTCGATAACTACACCTTCCCCTAGAAAATACTCGTCACCCTTAGACAAATAGGCAACAACGTACTGTTTTTCATTGGACGACTTCATATAAGAAACTCTATTAACATTTAAAGAATCGTTCTCAATTTCGCGCTCATTGTAATATGAGGCAAAAGGAAGCTCTTTCGGATCATCGTATCCTATCGCAATACCAGTCGAAACTCTGTCATCAATATTTATATATTGATCTCTGTCTAACAAAAAGAACTCGTCACTATTGGTAAGACTTTCCCAAACCTCATCTAAAGGCAGACCATCTTCAATAGCTATAGAGTAATCCTTCAAACCTTTTTCATCCGGCATGCGGCCCAGAGCCATCATGTACAGCTCCGATATGATGGATGCGGAATCAATAGAATTCAGATTAGCAGCTGTTGGTATACTGCTTTTTGAAAAATATTTCACTTCTCCACGGGACATCCAAGAATTTATTTGATCACTGGCTATCAAAAAATCTCCCTTATATACTGTATTATTACTTGCCAGACTTACAAAAAGCTTCCTGCGCTGATCTTCAGAGGCAACTATTAAATTTTGACGAAAAGACTTCCAAAAGCGGCTTGAACCTCCCTTAGGCAGAATCTCCTTCATCAACTCGCGGCATCCTTCGAAGCTTTCGAGATCACTTTTTATTATTTTGGACCACAGACTATCTGTATTATCTAAACTTGACGATTGCTCACTAAAATCACCTGCCGGAATTTCAAAAACCGAAGTACCTGGGAATGCTAGAATTTTGCCCTCATCATAGAAATATAGGCTTATCGGGTCCTTAAGATCTAACAGACTAGCTGTCAGCTCTATTCGGAAGCCATACTTTCCATCAGCTATACCTAGTTTTAATAGGTCAGGACGAAACTCAGTGCAAGTCGCCTTGCCTAGAACTTTTTCGCCTTGGATAACGACCACATCAATTCGCTTTTGTGGGAGCTCCGCATCATAAAGCCAACCTGCCACAAGATTTGAATTTACTGTATCAACAAAACCCGAATATTTAGCCATGATCTAATCCACTAGCAGTATGCATCAACGACATCAGAGTAAAATCTTCCGATTCGCTCAAATGAATTTGCAGCCGCGAAGGAGCGAATAGCATCTCTTAATCTAAGCGAAGATTTCCCTATCGGAGATGCATCGACGACTTTACTAGCCAGAGTGTAAATAGATCGAGAATCTATCCGAGGAACAACGCCTTCAAATTCTTCAAACATAGTGGCTGTTGAACAGATTATAGGAATACCAGCTCGAACCGCCACTCGAATAGCGGCACTCGCTGATTCCGGGACTTCAGCATAGGGGAACACTGCTACATCAGAACAGGCTAGCTCATCTATGACCATAGACAAAGAGTTGTATCTAGTGTCGAGCAGAACTTTATCTTCTAGTGAGAGCGCTTTTATAATTGCCTTTAAATGAAGCAAATAATCATAACTAGAACGTTCTTTCTTTACACTGATCAGCATTTTTGCTCGGCAAGAAATTCCTATTGAATTTATTAACGAAACCAGATAAAGAATAGCCTCAAAGTTTTTATGCGGCAAACAAAAGCCAAATGTTGCAATCACCAATTCAGTGTCGTTCTTGTCTTTTACGGCGTCGAGCTTTTGAGAGTCTGCGGCTATCCCAAGTGGTAGCCTTATTACATTCTTTATACCAACAGCCTTTACACGACCAAAATCTAATTTGCTATGGGCAACCACTAGCGATATACACGAGCTTTCTAGCAGTGAAAGATCTACCTCAGACGGAATGCCATGAAACTCTAAGATTAGCTTCTTGTTTGCGTAATGAAGCGCCGCGGCAATATCATTTACAGCTGCTATGGAAAAAAATCCAAAGTGATGCTGGAGAATGACGATGTCAGCAGCGTCTTCCAAAAGCGAAGCAATGAGCGCTTTGACACCGTCGCCATGGCGGTACCACACCGGTATAATTTCAGCTCCGGCGACAACTTTTCCATTATCAGCTAGAGGAGATACATCTTCTTCGGAAGCAATAATTCTCTCACAGAATATATTTTTTATACGTCCCGACATAGAAGATGCGGCTAAAAGCTCCTGACTGTAGGTAGCTATTCCGCACTCGACATCCCAAGTTGAGATAACAGAAATATCGCGCTCTGCCTTAGCCGTCTTATTTTTTGTTAAACATTGCTCTAATCCAGCTTTAAATCTGACTATTGTTCCATGCCATGTGAGAGCTCTGGCAGTTTCGCTACCAGCTGATGTCAACCTTTGCAAAGTAATTTTCGACGACTTCTGTACGCGTCGCATTCCCTTTCGTAGGCTCATAACGTCTGGCTCGGCGACCATCGAACCAGTGAACGATAGATGTGAGGCCGATTGGATAAGGTCGTAATCAATGACTATTGAATTATCAGTGTTACAATAATCCATATGCCCCGAGAAGCCCGTCACTATCACCGGCACTCCAAAATACATAGACTCTGCTGCAGGTAGCAAGAATCCTTCTCCGCGGGTAGGGAATACTGTGCAATCTGCTGCCAAGTAAAGCTTCGCCAAACTTTCGCTATCTAAAGAATCGTAGATGAGTGTTACCCTGGACTTGACCGAAGGTTTCAATTTTTCTACGAACTCATCAAGCCACCCGTTGTGCGGGTTCCTAAATGTTTTGATAACAAGTTCGACATCGTTGTCATTAGCAAACTCTTCATTAAACGCAGCGAGGAGCACATCAACTCCTTTACGCCAGAAGCAAGACGATATATGAAGAAACTGAAAACCGTCTTTATTTTTTATTTTACGCTGACTTAATTTGCTATAGCGATCTAAATGATCGACCCCTTCACCAACAACAAAGACTGGAACGGTCAACCCTCCAACCAGCAAAGCATCTTCAGTGAATTTGCTAGCAACGGCAACGAAATCGAAATCCCTATTAAACTTATCGACTATTTCAAAAGGAACTACAGTCTCTTCCCATGCCCAACATATTGCTCCTACTAGAGGAGCCTGGCGATCGATTTGTACTGGCCAGTCATTAAAAAGGTGCAGATCGAAATTAGTTTCGAATGACCGGCTAAAAACCTTTTCATTTAAACCAGCTTTCATAACCTCACTGTCAGCAGTAATCTTTTCAAAACTTTCGTTTGAGGAAGTTATGTATACGTCATAGCCTTCCTGCACTAGGGCTACAGCGATACTTCTATTAACGATTGCGAGACTATAGTCACCACAAAAAGACCCTTCCAGGAGGACTCTCTCAACTTTTTTCATGTCTATTCCAATTAGAAAATTGGCCTGAGGAAAATTTCTTCAACGCCCACCGAAAGACTTCTATCATCACCAGCAATGTCGCATTCTGCAGGAGATATGTGATTTTTGGTGATGATAACAATATTATTGTCCTTTGCCGCCGCAGGAAAGTTCAGCAGGCATCTTTCACTATTCAGGCAGCCATCAAAAACGGCTTCGCCGTTTAGTAAGACTTTAATGTGCTGCTCATACTCAGGATTTGGTTTGAAGACCGTAAGCATGATATTAACATGAACATCAAAACCACGTTTGTGATCAAGGAGCTGGAAACCAAGCGTATGGACGGGACCTATGCCCCAAACGCCCCACTCTTCTAAGTAGGACCATCCATAGAATAGATATCTCTCAAGTTCTACTCCCGCTACTCTGCTGAGATAATGCATGGGAAAGAAAAGATGACCTTTGCATTGACTAGCCGAACAATCCACTAGCTTTTTTTGATACCACGAATCGAATAGATACTCAGGCATTATGCTTTCATCACATGCCGCCAACTCAAAATTGACATTATTTCTTTGCAACGCACAATCGAATGTCGAAAGATTCGAATTATCGAACCCTAGATCCGCTATTGAAAGCACGGGAGCACACAGCGCCTCGAAAAGCACATCTAATAAATCCAGCTTCTTAAAGGTATAGGCCACATTGTGCCCGCCCCTTACCCAATAGGAAGTGAATGGAAGCCGCGCAACATGCAGTGTATCTTCGTAATCATCGATCGAGAATAGAACGATATATTCGACACCTGACGCCGCTGGAAAATAGTCCAACAACTCCGGATTTTCTACCGCATTTACGATTTCGATATTACGAATGTCGAAATCGGTCGAGAGAGTTGATCTGGGCGAGATTGCGACAACCCTATTCGCTTTGACATACTTCGCCAACCTTAAAACCCCAGCTCCTCCCATGCTGGAGCCTAAAAGGGTAATTCGTGACTCCGTACTATCTGGAACAAGGTTCTGTATAAAATCCACCAAGTCCATCCAGCCATGGGGATTTGTATACCATGACCGACTATTGTCCTTCACATAGACAAATGAATAATTAAAAGAAGACTTACTTACACCTTTAAAGTCAAACTCAGGGTCTTTGGAAAAATCGCTACCAATTCCTGCAAGAATTATTACTACGGAGCTTACATTTTCATTCAATCTGAGCTTAACTTGATAGGCGCCTAACATTAGCTCTGCGTCATTATCAAGTGCCATATCAAACGTATCCTAATTCAGCTAACCTATCATAGTACTTTCGCCCGATTTCTTTTAGGCCGAACAAGTCGTCATACTCCGAAATTTCGTGCTTTTCGAAATATCTACCTTCATTTTTTAGGTAAACCTGCCGCATTGCCTGAGCCGCGATCTCAACCTCAGGATCTGCCCATCGTTGGCCAACAGCTTCGACGTACTCATCCGAACCCACTGAAATCATTTGGTACGGGATCAGGTAGGCACCGTCACCAATACAAAAGTCCCTGTTCCCTCCATAATTGGTAGCTATAACGTCCATTCCCAACAAAAGCGCCTCGGCGATTCCTCGACCAAAGCCCTCTGCTCTATGAAGGGAAACAAAGCAGTTGCACGCGTTATATAGTGAAACCACCTCTTCCTTAGCAAGAACAGCGTCTATTATCTTAATCCGCTTATCTTCTTTAGCTGCTGCGTTTATCTGATCCCAGACAGGACCTTGTGAAGCTCTCATCGCTTTTATTACGAGAAAAACTTGCTTATGCTCCTCCTTAAAGGCGGATATAAAAGCATTCAACACAGCGGCTGGGTTCTTCCTATATACCGAAGAGTTACCATCGAACGAAAAAATAAATAAAAAACTATCGAGAGGCAGCTTGAATTTTTTCCTGGAATCTACCACAGATGGGAGATTTGCATTAATCCATACCGCCATAGGCATGTGCTTTACCGGCACTGCGGAAACCGGATCAATAGCCCAAAAAGTATGCTGGCTCGAACACCAAATTTCATCAACCAGACAAAAGGTATGCGTCCAGTTTTCAGGCCACGAACTCAGCTCCCAAGGCCAATAACCTATATTGTATCGACCTGAGAAGAGTCGTCTCCCCTGCTCTAAGAAAACCCGAAGCATCTCAAGCGCCGTTAGGCAGATGATGTTTACCGCATACTTTGGCTCGTCGCTAACCCATGCCTCCAGGCTCCGGTCGTCCTGACTTATCTCCTGTCCTGGCTTCACACTCACGATTACGAAAGGAATATTTCTTTCGATGAGACAACGGGCCGCCATTCTCACATCTTCGCCGATGCCCAACTCACCATAGGCGTAACCTATGAGATTTACGCCACCAACCAGACGTCTGCTTTCTTCCAGTTTTTCTTCATCGTCCGGCCATGCAGTAGGTCTTGCCTTCGAGATATTAGATAGGCCTGCTTCCACTATTCCGCAGCTGTAGAGCCAAGAGCGGTAGGCTAACAAACCTTCTTTATCACCTAGATCAAAAGCAGAACGTATGTCTGGCCTAACTGAATATATGAGCTGAGAGAAAAGTGTCTTCTCTATCTGATCAGTATGGAAAAGAACTCTCTCTTGCCAAGCCGGTACATCTTTCGCGGTCATGCCGATATCTGCCAACCCACCGCCGACAAAAAACCATGCCAGCGCCTTTAGCTGATCGTCTTCAGTGGCTAGCCTGCTATCTATATTTAAGTCTGGCCTCCCCGCTATTACGAGATGCAGCATCCGGGAAATCCCGGCTGACCACCTAGTTTTAGGGAGGCTTGCTGGTACAGATAGGTCTCGCCAGTACTGGGAAAACTCACGTAGCGCTTGATATTCTCTGCGGCCGTGCACTACACACCAGCCCAAAAAACCTAGACGCGAATCAGTACTTTCCAATGACAGTCCTGGGAAACTCTTTTCGCGCAACTGTAATATCGCAAGGTGTATATGGTAAAACTTAGAAATCCCGGCTACCCCTAGCTCAGGAATCTCTTCGTAATAATAATGGGTAGCTGATACGAAACTATTTGGCTCCTCGAAGTATTGGGAAAAATTCATCTACCCTCCCCCAAAGCACCGCCCTTCATGGATGAGAAACTCATGCCGGCGTAAGTACCCAATGCCCAGTCCGCGTTTAAGGAAGGATGATAGGCAGGGTCATACCTGTAGGACGTCCCCCAGCGCGATAGCAGGAGATTTTGTTCTCTCTTGGATCGCGCGGCCTTGTCCGCCGTGGAGTCCTTCCCCCGACTCGCCGATTCCGCGTGAATCAACTCGGCGAATGGCGTCCAGAGGATCTTCAGGCCGAGCTCATTGATGCGCAGGCACATGTCCACATCGTTGAAGGCGACAGGGTGCCGGACCTCGTCCATGCCTTCGATCTGCAGATAAAGGTCGCGGCGCAGGATCAAGCAGGCGGTGGTGCAGGCGCTCTGACGACGAGCAAGATGGTTGAAGCCCAGATAGCCGGGATCGTTGCGCAACCAGTTGTTGCCCGTATGGGCGGCCAGGCCGTTGATGCCGATGACGACACCGGCGTGCTGGACCATGTCGTTCTTCCACAGCAGCTTAGCGCCTACCGCTCCAACATCGGGTCGCACGGCCAGACTCATCATTTCCTTGAGCCAGTCGGGATGCAGGATCTCGATGTCGTTGTTGACCAGCCCTATGTACTCCCCCGTGGCGAACTCGACACCGACATTGTTCAGGGTGGCGTAGTTGAAGGGATAGGGGTGCGGCAGGATGCGTACGCCGCGAGTCTTGAGTTCGTCGAAGTACTCCAGGGTCTGGGGATCGCTGGTCTGGTTGTCGACGATGATAAGTTCCAAGTCCGGGTAGTCGGTCTGGGTCAGCAGACCCTCCATGCAGGCATGCAGGAGCTGGTAGGCATCCCGGGTAGGAATGATCAGGCTGATCTTGGGCAGGCGCTCGGGCAACGGCCAGTGGGTGCGCAATGCACCGGGCAGTTTGGGCTGGCGGCTCAGACGGGTTCCCGGACGCAGCTTGTTCACTAGCCAGGTCAGGCGCTCCAGACGCTGCGGCTTGCCGGCATCGCAGAAGGCCGGCGTGGCGGGACCGCTGGCACCGCGATGGCTGAGCACCTGGGTCACGCGGGCAACACCTAGCTTGTCTTGCTCGGTGGCAAGGATAAGGGCGGCGAGTACGCCTTCGTGATCGCGTGGCAGCTCAGGTGCGGCGTTCAGCAGTCGGACGGCGCGCTGGATGATGTCGCGGCCAAACAGGGCACCCGCGGTGAAGAGATCGGCGCCCAGGTAGAGGTCCAGATCCCAGCTCGGCTTGAACCAGGGATTACTACGCTGGCCATCCGCTCCGTCCTGATCGCTATCAGCGAAGGCCCAGGCCGCTTGCTTGCCTGCCTCCTTAGGTTGCAGAGCCAGCGCGAGTTGGTCGAGGGCGTGAGGCTGCAGCCGACTGTCCAGTGGCTGGAGCAGCACGGCTTCGGCCCCCTCCTCCAGCAGCAACTGTAAGGAGGTAGACACATCAGCGGGATCGGCGAAGGCCTGGGTGAAGGGTCGCAGGCGTTGTTGGCTCAGGCTGTCCAGGCAAGCCTGCCGCTCGGTTTCACCGGCGTCGCCATGGAGTAGAACGGCGATCCGGCTACCGGTCACGGCTTCTGGGTACTGAGGTGCGCGCTGGTAATGAGCGAACCACTGAGGATAGTGACCGAAGCCGGCGCTACGCGGACAGCGTTGATCGTAGTCGCGCGCCAGGCGGATGAGCAGGTCGCGAGGTGCCGGATCGGCCTGCTCCGGCCAGTGGGCGGCTACCAGTGCGCCGAGCCCATCGGCGTGGCAACAGACGGTGATGGGACTACCCTGCAAGGGGCGGCCCTGGTCGTCCTCGATATGCACTTCGCGACGCTCGCCGTCCCCGAACTGCCAGGGTAGCTCCAGGCTGTAGCCATGATCGGCGTCGGCGCGATAGATGAGTGCGGGATGGTGCAGATCGGCCAGGCAACGGGCGACGATCTGATCGCCCAGGCGCGCCCTCACCTCGACATGACGTCCCGGGGTGGTGTCATCCCAGACCCACCCCCCCACGGCCAGGCCACCGCCATACCAGACCTGACTGCCCGGTACCTGAGCCTCGGCCTTGCGCGGCTTCTCGCTGGGCAACTCCAGGGGCTCGCTGATCCACGGGCCTTCGTTGGCCAACCGCACGGCGATACGCCGAGCCCCGCTGAGCCAGGCCGGCTGCAGCTGGAGAGCGAAGCCGTGAAAGCCGTCACCGACCAGTGGATCGTGCTGATAGGTGTCCGCACGTACCAGGGCTACGGAAGCCCCATCGATGACGACCTCCAGTGCCAGACGTAAATCGGGCTGCGCAGGATCGAAGGCCCAGCCCTCCAGTACATTGCCGTGAAGGCCTTGAATCTGACCTTGCACAGTGACCAGGGCGGGAGCTTGAGAGAGTTCAGTCATGAAGAAACCTGTCGGGAAGAGCGTCGCCCAGCAGGGCATTCAGGGGCGCGGGCAGCAGGCTGAGGGGATGGGCGCCCGCTTCGTTCGCGACCGCACCCGCGGGTGCATAGAGGGGCAAGGCGGTATACCGGGCAATCTGAGGAGCGAACCAGGCACTGGCCGGTGCGGCTTCGAGGCTCAAGGCCAGGGTACAGCCTGCCAGGGCAGGTATCCGGGACCGCGAGACGCCGGGAAGCTCGATCAACGGACTGACATTACCGCTGGCGAGCAGGCTCTTTTCCCAGTGCGTGCGCTCGAGCAGCAGGAAGCGGCAGGCCAAGCCTTGCCGTCGGCTCAGGCGAACCAGCTGCAACCAGGCCTGGGCCAGGCCTGGATCCGCTAGGGAATCAGCGATCAGGATATTGCCCAGGCGTTGAGCCGGTGGCTGGTCGAGCGACGCAAAAGGTGCGTCCGCCGCAACAGGGACCTGGGGATTGCTCATCAGCAACGCGGTGGCGAGCGCGGTGAAGGTCACGCGCTGCTCGCCGGCCGACTCGCGGAAGTCATTGGCTGGGGAAGAGATATCAGCGATCGGATCGATCAGGCGATAGGGTACGCCGATCCGTGCAGGCAGGGCTTGCAGCAAAGTAGGACAGCGCTCCGGCTGAATGTAGTCCAGGGCGTTCGGCCGCAAGCGCTGCAGGTCGGCAATCAGTGGCTCCATGTCAGCGGGTAGACGATAGTCCAGGAGCACCGGCAAACCCTGGCCGTGAACCTGGAGGCTGACCTCCAGCTCGGCATCCGTCTGCCGAAAGGCCAGTACGAAGGCAGGGCTATCGCTGCCAAGCGCCGTGAGGAGATCAAGTCGATCAGCCGCGATGATCGCTGCGCCGATGTTGGCTGTTGCCAGCTGTGCGCCAAGCTCGGCAAGTCGCTCGCGCTGCAAGCGCTGGCGGTAGGGCTTGAGCGGATCGTGACGATAGAAGCGCTCGAAGGCGCGCTCTGCACCGGGATAACGACGGCGGAGAATGGCGTTATTGAAGGCTACCCGCTCGAGCTTTTCCGCGCCGAAGGAAACACCGCCTCGATGCGCAACGAAGGCCCGCTGTGCTGCCACGTGCCGCCAACCCTGGGCCTTGGCCCTCAGGCACCAATCGGTTTCCTCGCCATAACCGCGCTTGAGCTGAATCTCGTCAAGCAGGCCGATCTGCTCCAGCGCGCGACGCTTGATATAGAAGCAGAAGCCACAACCCACCTCGATCTCGGGCGGCGCCGACAGGTCGCTGGCGGCCTGGCGATGCAGGGCACGCTGTTCGTCCAGCGTGGGCATGACGTGGCTCTTGCGGCTTTCCGGGAAGCTGAGCAGCTCGCCGTTGTTGCTGAAAGGGGTCGCGGTGGCTATATCGGCTGCAGAGTAGGCGGCCTCGCGCAGCCTGTCCAGCCAGTCATCGCAGACGCGCGCATCAGCGTTCAACCACACCACATCGCGCCCGGGATGCAGCGCCATACCTCGATTCATATTGCGGATGAAGCCCAGGTTGGCCGGGCTGCGGTGGAGCTCGATCCGGCCCGCCTCGGCCAGTTCGCGCAGCGCCTGACTCAACTCCGGCTCGGGGCTTTCGTCGTCCAGCACCACCACGTTCATCGGGGTCCGGTTGGCGTCCAGGCTATCGAGCACGCCCTGGATGCAGGCGAGCGATGCCTCACGCCCGCGGTAGATGGGAATGAGCACATCCACGAGCGGTTCGATGGACGCTACCGGGGTTTCAGCCGGTATAGGCCGCAAGGGTTCGACGGCCGCCAGGGGACTGCCCAGAACCTCGCTACCATCCGCCCAGCACAGGCGCACACGTCCGAGGGGAGCAGGCAGGCGGATGCGAATGCCACCATGACGCCCGCCATTGACCGCCTTGGCCAGCAAGGGACTGGGCAGGTTGGCAACGATGGTCTGTTGGCGATCACCCAGTTTCAATGTGAGCTTGACTGGGGTCTGCGGATGCCGGGTATCCAGCGCCCAACCACGAATTTCTTGGCTGGCCGGATCGAATTCGACGTACCCCCAGCGCCGTGGCGACAATTGCTGCAGCAGCACGGCCAGTTCGTCGGCGCTGTCGACGTAAGGCAGCTGCTCGACCAGTTGCGAAGGTTTGACGCCCGGTAGCGCGATGAGCGCGCGCAAACGCAGTAACCGAACCGCAGGGGTATTACGGGCAGGATTGGCCGGGTCGGCGAGAAAATCGTAGGCGGCTTGGGATTCGCCCTTTTGCAGGAGCACGTGAGCAAGCAACGCAGCCGTTTCGCCCTGCCGCGCCAGACTGGTATTGGCTTCGGCCAAGGCCAGGAAAGCCTGATCCAGCGACCCTCTGTTAAGCGATGCAAGACCGGCGGAGACCAACGCTACCGGGCGCTGGTCGGGAATCTGGAGTGCCAGTTCGAGACGACGTTGGGCCTCGTCTGGATGTCCGGCCTGGAGCAGAGCCTGATAGTGCTCCATGAGTGTCGATTGGCTCATGGGCATAGGTCTCCGCGAAAAGCCAGGTGGATCAGAGTACTACCGTTTTAAAAAAAACTTCCGGCCCTAAGGCCGGAAGTCTTGTTTCAGGTCAGCGAAACGCTGTTAAACCTGACCGGTGACCACGATGACGCCGGTGTCGTGGTTCTGAGCTTCCACGGAGCCAACGATGCCTACGGCAACGTCTGCACGGGTGTGGCCGGTAGCCAGCTGCTGAGCCCAGTACACCAGACCATCGGTGTCCGCAGCACGACCCAGGGCGCCTTGGTAGAGGCTCTGGATGAAGGCACCGTCGCTCAGCGGAGTGGTGTGAGCAGCGTTGTACTCAACCGAGTTCAGGAACTGGTTGGCGATGCTGGTGGTGCTTACGCCAGCCTGAGCCTGACCGACCCAGAACTGAGTACCCGAAGCGTCTGCATCACGGCCGAGAACAGCTTCGTACAGACGGATGGAGGTAGCTTCGCCCTGGTTGCTAACGATGGCCAGAGTATCGTTGCCGGTAACGCTGGCGACGAATTGGACGTTGGTCAGAGTTGCTTGACCGCTGGTGGTGCTGTTCAGCACGACGCTGCCGTTGGATACGGAGACGGTGTAGTTGGCCAGGTTGCTGACGTTGACGACGTCATAGCCCGAACCGCCGTTGATGGTGTCGATACCGTTACCTGCGTAGATCACATCGTTGCCAGCACCGGTATTGACGTTGTTATTGCCGCCGTTCAGGACAACGGTGTCGTTACCGCCAGCGGTGGTGATGGTGTCGTTGCCGGCACCAGCATCAACGTGGGTGTTGACGTTGTCGGTGATGGTGATGGTGTCGTTGCCCGAACCGCTCACGACGACGCGCGCGGCAGCAGTGCCTTCAACGGCAGCAGTCGGGGTCACGGCAGCGGAGTTGCCGATGGTCGCGGTGACGTTGGCCGAGGTGTTGAAGAGAATGGCCGAGCTGTTGGCGACAACCGAAGGAATGGTGACGGTCACGTTGGAACCAGCAGCACCCAGATCGCTGAAGAACACAACCTCAGGAGTAACGACCTGACCGGTGACGGGATCGAAGTTCACAGACAGATTGGTACCAGTCGAGGTGGCAACCGGCAGAGTGGTAGCGGTATCCAACTTCAGAATGGTCGAAATGGCATCGACAGTGCTGCTGCTCAGAGCGGCGTTGGAGGTCAGGGTGGTGTTCAGAGCAGAAGCGGTAATGGCGGCATCGTATTGCATGAAAAGAATCTCCTGGGTCGCGCGTCAGTTCGTGACTTGCGCGGAATAAAGCGGGGCTTGGGTGAGATCTTCCCTGGGAGACTGGTAGCGGGCAGCGTTCATCTCGATGCGGGGGGTGATCGATACATGTAGAGCAACTAGCTTGGCCTGCCCTTGTTGGGCAGTAACTTCCTGGCCGTCCACGAGGTCCTGCGGAGGGCATCCGGCAAAGACCGCCTGGGCGTCCAGGACGTATTCGGCGCGGCGTGGCCCGACCAGAGCCATGGCCACCGCGGTGATAGGCGCACGCTTGCCGCGCGAGCCCGAGAAATTGCCGCTGAGGACAGCGGGTTGCAGGACATCGGCGACCTTGCAGCTATAGGCGACGTCAACGCCCGGAGGCTTGTTGGGCCAGACAATGGCGAACCCCTCAAGGCGGGCTTCTTGATCGAGGTTACCCACCCATTCGTCGGCCGTGACATCACCTTGAGCCTGAACATGCCCAATCAGCTTGAGTACCACTGGGCTGCCATGGCGCTCAGCACGAGCAGCAGCTTCAAGAGCCTTGCTGGCCACGACCGGAGCCTTGCGCTGCTGTTCGGAGCGAATGATGTCAGCGGAGGTATCGATCCGATCGACACGCAGATCGACCTGGCGCACCGGTAGGTCGGCACGCTGGTATTCGGTGATGAGCAGGGTTCCAGCGCCGTTCTTGACGCGCACGATCAGCGTGTCGCCGAGGCGGGAAAGTGTATTGCGAACGACGGTTTCGCCAGGGAAGAAATCGACCGAGCTCTTGCCAATGGGGGCAGGCTGCAGGCTGATGAGGCAAGGCTCCTCGGCAATCTCCTGGGATGCGTATCGAACGATATACATACCGGGCTCGAGGGTGAGCAGCCGAGTCTTGAAGGTGAAGGGTGAATCGTCCATTTGATCCATCATGCCCGTGACCGATTTCCTTAACAGTCCCGGATAGGTGCATCCGAGCCTTGGTCAAGTGCCAACCATATCACACCTTTTATGTGACGGTGCCGGCTTCTTGACGAGGTCAGAATAGGCGAATTTCGTTAAATCTCAATGTCAATTCGTATGCTGGTCACTACCGTTCGGTAGAAAAGTTCAATGGCTTTGATAGCAAAAAGCCATAAAAAAGGGTGTGCCGGCCCACAAGTTTGAAATCCCTATCACTGAAACCGGAAACTGCATACTAGACACCTGTGCTAGGGTGCGTTCCTTTTGAGCCCAGATCGATCGTGCGCATTCTGCATGTCTTCAAAACCTATCTACCTGACACCCATGGCGGAATCGAACACGTCATTCGCCAGATGTGTCTGGCTACGAAGGGCTTTGGAATCGATCACCGGATCCTGACGCTGAGCAGGCACCCTGTTCCGGAATCTCTGGAGGTGGATGGCATTCCTGTCCGCCGCGTCAAACAGGATCTCGACCTCGCCTCAACGGGTCTCTCCTTGACCGCTTTTCGCGCCTTCTCCGAAGAGGCCCGCGCTGCTGACCTGGTGCATTTCCATTTTCCCTGGCCTTTCATGGACGTCTTGCAGCTGCTGACGCGACCCGGCAAACCCTATGTGGTGAGCTATCACTCGGACATCGTCAAGCAACGTCATCTGCTCAAGCTGTATACGCCCCTGATGCAACGCTTCCTAGGCAACGCAACTCATGTCATAGCGGCAACCGAACCCTATCGCCGATCCAGCCCCGCCCTGCAGCGTCTGGGCACCAAGGTTCGGGTCATTCCCTATGGCCTCGATCCTGCCAGCTATCCTGAGGCCGATCCGCAGCGTCTCGCGAGTTGGCGCCAGCGCCTCGGACCGCGCTATCTCCTGTTCGTAGGGGTGTTGCGCTATTACAAAGGTCTGCATCTGCTGCTGGAGGCGCTTCAAGGGCTGGATTATCCGCTGGCGATCGTTGGCGCCGGCCCGGAAGGCGAGGCGCTGCGTGCGCAGTGCGAGCGGCTGGGCCTCAGAAATTGCCACTTCCTGGGACGTCAGAGCGAAGAAGATCTGGCAGCGCTCTATGCCGGCTGCGAGAGCTTCGTCTTCCCCTCCCATCTACGTTCCGAGGCCTTTGGCATGGCGTTGCTGGAAGCGGCCATGTACGGCAAGCCTATGCTCAGCTGCGAGATCGGCTCGGGCATGAGTGAGATCAACCTCAGCGGCCAGACCGGGATCGGCGTGCCACCGGAGCCTGCGGCTTTACGCGAGGGGCTGATGACACTGTGGGAGGATGCCGTGCTACGAACCCGCTACGGACAAGCCGCCCGGGCACGCTTCGAGACGCACTTTCGCAGCGAGATCATGGCCAGCAAGCTTATCGAGGTCTATCGCGAAGCCCTGGCCTGAGCGGTAACCTAACGACCCCGCAGGGCGAGGCGATACACCTCTAGCGTCCGCGCGGCGCAGGCGTCCCAGGTGTAGTCGCGAGCGCGGCGCTCGCCTGCTTCCACGCGCTGGCTCACGGCCAGGGGATCGTCGAGGACGTCCAGCATGGCCAGGGTAATGGCCTTGAAGTCTCGTGGATCGGCCTGTAGGGCGGCCTCGCCGACCACTTCCGGCAAGGAGGTGGTGTTGGAACAGATCACGGGGCAGCGCGCGGCGAAGGCCTCGATCGCCGGCAGTCCGAAGCCTTCGAACAACGACATGAACACCAGGGCCGCCGCACTCTGCAGCAAGGCGATCACTTCATCCTGGGGCAGATACTCCAGCCATTTGCCTTCGCCCCTGGTTTCCAAGGCCCGCAGCTCCTCGACCAGGGTTTCGGCACGCCAGCCGTTACGACCGACCACGACCAGAGGATGCCGCTTGCGTAGGGCCTCGGGTAGCTGGGCATGAGCCGCGAGAACAGCCGCAAGGTTCTTGCGCGGCTGTAGGGTACCGACGAAGAGAAAGAAGCCAGGCTCCAGGCCATGCTTGCGCAGTATGTCATGACGCTCGACGTCGGATTGCCGGCTGAAGTAGTGCCCGTCCACGCCGAGTGGCGTGACATGGACCCGCTCTTCCGCAATGCCCAGCAGTCTGACGATGTCTCTCTTGCTGTATTCCGAGATGGTAATGACCTGATCGGCCCAGCCCACGCTCTGGTTGAACACCCAGTTTTTCAGTCTGCGCAGCTTGAGCGTCACCCACTCGGGATGAATCTGCGGAATCAGGTCCATCACGCTGGCCACCATCGCCACATTCTTGAGCCGAGGAATGTGATGATCGGGCGCGTGGAAGATATCGACTTCGTTCGCCAAGCGCTGGTCGACCTTACGATCAGCACCCAGCAGCGCATTCTTCAGGACGAACTTGGGGAAGTGCGGAGCCAGGCTGACAGGGACGCCGCAATCCAGAGACGGGGTATCTACGCCAAAGGTGTAGGGACGAATCCGGACGTCTGAGCGGCTGGTGAACGCCTGGGACAAGGACTGGGTATAGATGCCGATCCCATCGAGATGCCCCTTGGCTACCCCAGAAGACCAGACCGTGCTGCCCAGTCCGACTTTCAATGCCGTCAACGGACTCTCCTCAAGGACCTGTACAGGTCTTCGAGCGTCCGCTCCAGCGAGATCAGTTCCCTGGCACCCACGATCTTGCGCAGGCGTGCGTCACTGCCACGGAGCGTCGGAATCTCGTTAGCCCGAACGAAGGCCGGGTTGACCCGGACCTCTATCGAGTAACCGGCGATCCGCTCCATCAACTCGATGATGGCGCGTAGCGCCGTTGCCTTGCCCGAGCAGACGTTGACAGGACTGGCACGATGGTCGCTGTCTAGCAGCCCCAGGTAGGCCTGCGCAAGGTCGCGCACATCGGAGAAGTCCCGACTCACGTCCAGGTTGCCCAGCTCGATCACGCGCTCTTCGCGGGCAAAATGGCCGACGATCTTGGGGATGAGAAAGCGCTCGTCCTGGCCCGGCCCGGTGTAATTGAAGGGCCGGGTGACGACGATGGGCAGTCGGTCGTACCAGGTAGCGACCATATGCTCCATGGCCAGCTTGCTGCAGGCGTAGTGATTGACCGGTGCCGGACAGACCGACTCATCGATCACTTCGATGCCGGGAGTCCCATAGATGTTGGCGCTGCTGGCAATCAGCACCCGCTGGGGTTGACGCTCGAGCGCACCGAGCGCCTCCAGCAAATTCAAGGTGCCGAACAGGTTCACCCGATAGAAGGCTTCCTGGTCGGCATGCCCGACAAAGGCCAACGCTGCCAGATGGATGACCCAGTCCGGCTGCACCTGAGCGACGGCAGCGGCGACCGCTACCTTGTCGGTGAGATCGCATGCCAGGGTGACATCCGCATCGGTAGTACCACTACCGAAGCCGACTACCTTGAATCCCCGCGCCTTGAGCGCCTGGATGAGATAGCGTCCCGTAAAGCCCGATGCGCCTGTGACCAGAGCGGTTGGCATGCCTATCCCCTTAGTTAGAACGAGAAGCCTTGTTCGTTGCGACGCAGGTCAGCCTCGACCATCATCTGGCAGAGCTGCTCCAGGGTCGTCTTGGGCTCCCAACCCAGCTCGCGCTTGGCCTTCTCGGGATCACCGATCAGCAGATCCACTTCAGCGGGACGGTGGAATTTCGGATTCACGGCGACGACCTTCTTGCCGCTGCGGGTGCAATAACCCTCTTCCTTGTCGCCTTCGCCCTTCCACTCCAGCTGGATGTCCACGGCCTTGGCCGCCAGGCTGACGAAGTCGCGCACGGTCTCGGTGCGGTTGGTGGCCAGCACATAGGTGTCCGGCTTGTCGGCCTGCAGCATGCGCCACATGCCTTCGACGTATTCCTTGGCGAAGCCCCAGTCACGCTTGGCGTCGAGGTTGCCCAGCTCCAGCACGTCCAGCTTGCCCAGCTTGATCTTGGCGATGCTGTCGGTGATCTTGCGGGTCACGAACTCGCGGCCGCGCAGGGGGGATTCGTGGTTGAAGAGAATGCCGCTGGTGCCGAAGATGCCGTAGGACTCGCGATAGTTGATGGTCATCCAGTGGGCATAGAGCTTGGCCACGCCGTAAGGGCTGCGCGGATAGAAAGGCGTGCTCTCGATCTGCGGAATCGCCTGGACCTTGCCGAACATCTCCGAGGTGGATGCCTGGTAGAAGCGGATCTCCGGATTGACGATGCGGATGGCTTCGAGCAGGTTCACCGGACCGACGCCGGTGATTTCAGCGGTGGTTACTGGCTGGTCGAAGGACACGCCCACAAAGCTCTGGGCAGCCAGGTTGTACACCTCGGTGGCCTCGGTGGTCTGCAGCAGGCGGATGCTGGCGGACAGGTCGGTCAGGTCATACTCGACCAGATGCAGATTGGGATGGCCGGCGACACCCACTTCTTCGATGCGCCAGAAATTGACCGAGCTGGTACGGCGATAGGTGCCATAGACGGTATAGCCTTTCTCCAGCAGCAGTTGGGCCAGGTAGGCGCCGTCCTGACCGGTGATGCCGGTGATAATAGCTTTCATTTGGACTCCAGACTTAAGATGCATTCGATAGGGGGGGAAGTGAGAGCAGCGTTATCCCAACGATAACAGCCAGAATACCAGCGATCTTCTGCAGGCTGATTTGCTCACCGAACAGCACCACACCGCTGGCGAAGACCAGCAGGAAGGTAGCACTGGCCATAAGGGGGCCAACCCGAGAGATTTCGTTGAAAGCGAAGATCTTTGCGGTCAGCAGGAAGCTGACGCCGTAGGCCATCACCGCCGAGATCAGCCAGAGGTTCAAGAGTCCTCCCTTGCTGCCGGCAAACTTGAGAAAGATCTGCGCGACCACGTTCAGAATGATCGCCAGCAAAACGAGATGGGGTACAGCGATCATGACTGCTCCTGCTCGGACTGCGCGACTGACGAACGCGACAGGGATTTTCTCACTAGATACTCGGGCCTGCGCTTAACCTCGTCATAGATTCTGGCCAGGTAATGACCTACTACACCTATGCTCAGCAAAATCACGCCACCGATCATGGCAATGAGAAAGATGACAGTAGTGAACCCATCCTGTGCTTCACCCTGAAATTTCTGCAGAACGCTCAGAGCGGCAAGCAGTACGCCGACAATCAGCGTGACGAATCCCAGCGCCGAAATGACCTTGAGCGGAAAGCTGGTGAAGCTGGTGATATTGTCGATGGCATAGCGCAGCAGCTTCAGCTTGTTCCATTGCGATGCCCCGCCGCTTCGCTCCGCGACACTGAAGGGAATCTGAGCGCTCGTATAGCCAGTCCAGTGGATCAACCCGCGAAAAAACCGATTGCGCTCGGGTAACGCTAGATAGACGTCGATGACTTGCCGGTCCAGCAGTTTGTAATCGCTGTGCCCATTGAGGTCCATGCCCGACAATTTGCGAAAAGCCCAATAGAATCCCTTGGCAAACAGGCCATCGGCCATGTTGGCATCGCCTCGCTCCGCCTTGACGGCCTCCACGAGCGGGATGCCCTTGCGCCACAAATCGATCATCTGGCGAGCAATCTGGGGCGGATGTTGAAGGTCTGCATCCATAACGATTGCGGCTGCGCCACGGGCCTCAGCCAGACCGGCAAGAACCGCTGCCTCCTTGCCAAAGTTGCGCGTAAAGATGACCGGCTTTATCCGAACATCGAGCGCTGCCAAATCCTCGAGAATTGCCGCGGTCGTATCCTTGGAACCATCATCGACCACTATCAGTTCCAGGTCGTAACTCTCGCAAAACAACGTCTCCAGGATAATAGGCAGATTGGTGCCAATGATCCTCTCTTCGTTGTAGGCCGGAATGACAACCGATATGAGTTCTTTCACCGCGACCACACTCCATCCCTTCCCTATTACCGATCTTTTTCGAGCGTAACTTGCTGCACTCGAAGCTCTTGTACGCCGTTGGCAATCACTCGAAACTCAACTCGCTGCAGTGGCTTGGTTACTTCGAACGGCGCGATCACGTTCTGGCCTGCCACGATGTTACCGGCGGCCAGAGCGACGCGCTGCCCATCTGGCGCAATACCGGCAATATCCCAACTGCCAACGTCCGCGGCTGGATAGGGCTGCGTAGTGAAAACGTCAATCCTGAGCCGGTAGTTGCCAGGATAGAGTTCGATATAGGGACCGAAGGCTAGGAAGCCTTGGGCGTCCGGCGTACGCGTGCGCAGAGCATTGCCATCTGGAACACCGACCAGGCTGCTGAAAGACGCGCCAGTCCAGGTGTGGGAATAGCGCAAAGCGGATGGCGAGACCGCGCCTGGTAGCGAATCAAGCAAGGCCTTGGAACGGCTGCAGATCAGGTCGTGTTCGAAGACCACACATTGATCCTGCTCCATGGCAGCCAAGAAGACAGGCGGTATGGCGAAGATCTCACCAGTAAAAGCGGGCATTACCAGCAGGTTGTCACCCGTTATTGCCTGTTCGAGCTCTTGAAGCTTTGCCGCGCAGTCCATGTTCGCGCGTGCCATGTATCCCGTATTGATCGGGGTTCCAGTGTAAGCGGCGCGATACTGGTACTTGAGGATAGAGTCGTCTTTAACCTTTCCGCAGCCGTAGGCTGGGAAGAGATAGAGGCCCTTCGCCTGCTGGAAGGCAGCCAGCCAGGGCTTTTCCAAGGAATGTCCTGGCAGATGTGCCTTTTCCCAGACTGTCGCCTGGACAGCGCGCACGTCGTAGAGCTGAATGACGACGCCCGCGGTCACCACGAGCACGGCCAGCGCATCCCGCCGCTTGAGCAACAGATAGAGACCGGCGAACAACAGCCCATAGATGGCGGGCCAGATAAATCTGCCCGCTGTTCGAAAGGTCCCGGTCAAATGATCCAGAACGGCCACAGGTGGCAGGTGGATCAGGATGTGGTGCTGCCAGACAATCTTGTTGGACATGGCATAAACGGTGAAACCGGCCATCAAAAGCACCAGCCATCCATGACTGCGAATCAAACGCCAGGCTTCTCCTGGTCTAGTCATCACCGCGACCGATAAGACCAGCAGTAGACCAAGCCCGAGATAGGCATAGCCTTCGTATTGGCCACCCGTGCCATCCACGAAGGTACAAAGATTGCCACCGCAAAAGGGCGCAGCCAGATTGAAGGAGAAGAAATCGTACCCCCCGGCATCCGTCGAGCCGTTGGATAGATAGCCAAAGCCTTTCAAAATTGCCAGGCTCATCAGCACGGCGCCCAGCAACCAGGCAAAGCCACGGGCTAGCGACATCAATCCTCGACGCCAGGCTTCGAACAACGAGCAGAAATACAGCGGTAGCAGCATCGCGAAAAAATAGGGATGAATCAGTAGGCCCGCCTGAATCAGCACGATGAATCCGATCAGATGAGCGCGGCGAGATACCAGCTGCCTATCCACGATGGCAATGTACAAAGCCAGTCCCAGGATCAATAGACCCTGAGTCATCAGCGCCGTATGTCCCAGTCGCCATCCCAGTACGGGAAAGGTCAACGCAAAGGCACAAGCTGCCACGGTAGCGAACAGCGATTTGATGTGCAGCTTTTCCAGCAGATAGACCGCGCTTATTGCCTGAAATCCGTAAACCGCTAGGTACCACCACCCGAAATAGTGGAAATCGGGACTTAAGACCGCTCGCAGTAATTTGAAGGGTAGCGCTGCCAGGGGAATGCTATCGGTGAACGCCACATTTGCCCCGGTAGGGTGGTTCAGTACCGCAGTCTGCAGTAGTGGCCAGGTCCATGGGGAGTTGCGGAAGGCATACCAGCCAGAAAGACTTTGAGCAGTATCCCCAGACTGGAAGAAGGCTGAGTGGCCAAGAATGAATTCTGGTCCAAACAGCCAATAACCGAAGGCAATGCCTAGAAACAAGGCAAAACTATACCTCAACCAGGCTGGACGATCCTGGTTGAGGAAATCAAGAACACTACTCATAGATGACCTTTCAACGCTCCTGCAGACGCTCAACCTGGACACTCGATAGACGTAGATCGCCCTTGACCAGCTTGCAGCGGATTTCGAAGTCGGTAACCGACTGTTCCAGATCGATTATCAGCTCGAGTGTGTGTACTCCGGGCTCAAGGTTCTGGACCTGTTTGCCATGCGTCTGGGCCCCCTGGGCAGAGATCGCATCCAGCACTATCTCGGAAGCGCTCAGAGCGGTGAGAGTCACCTGGACGCGCTGCCGACCTGCGGTTAGCGACCGATAAGGGCCATATGCCAGCCAACCGGGACGGTCGCCCGAATGGATTTCTGGCCCCACATGGACGCCTACCTCGGTAGAGAGATCGTAGCCGGGCTGCCATTGCAAGACGTCCGCTGGCAGATGCTCGAACTGACTGACAAGCTCAGCTACGACTCGCGCGCCGTCATGCCATGTACGAGGGCGATACCCTTCGCGTACTCGTTCCGCCTGCTTGGCCAAAACAGCCGGCTGCTGCGCCAACCGCAGAATTTCTGCCGCCCAGGCGCGGGGATTCCAGGCATCTAGATAGGTAACCAAATCTCCGCCAACCTCGGGCAGGGAGCCTTGATCGGACGCCAGAACCACCTTACCCAGTGATAGGGCTTCGCCTACCGGCAAACCCCAGCCTTCATACAGTGACGGGTAGGCAAAATACTCGCAGCGCTCATAGAGGTAACGCAGTGCCGAATCCGTGATATGGGTGAATTGGAAAATCTTGCCCTTGGTCAGCGGGTCGAGCTCTATGTCCATCAGGAGGTCATTGACACCCCAGCCACTCATGCCGACAAAAACGAGGTTGGGAATGCTGTCGGCATGCCCTTCTGCACACAGCAGGTGATATGCCTTATAGAGCAGTTGATGGTTCTTGCGGCGCTCTATGGTGGAAACGAACAGAATAAAAGGCTGCTCCGTCAGCTTGCGCAATTCTTCCGAAGGCGGCTCAGTGCCTTCCGGAACATTGTCCCCCAAGGGAAATACCGCGGTCTTGGTAGGAGGCGCACCGGTTTCGTCGAGCAACTTAACCAGATCACGTTGCGTTTGTTGAGAAATACATAGAATCAAATCCGACGCATGCGCCAGATCAACGAAGTAAGACGTGAATTTTTCAGCGACGTTGCCTACGCAGTATTGCGGGAACAAAACCGGGATAAGGTCGTAGCAGCAGGTTATGACTTTAATACCGTATTTGCGCTTGATATCGTACAAATGAGGATACCAACCGCTGTCCCAGTCGAGCCCCATGGAAACGAAGATATCGCCCGGCCGAAACGGACAATTGTTCGGACTGACACCAGCATTAACCGTTGATACTGGCGGTTGTGAGTAACTGAGTTGACGCTGACGGCTGCGCCAGATCACGTAGCGTACGGCAAGCTTCTTGGACTGGCGCAGCAATCTGTCTGCATGCGGCTTGGCCCCGGCTGGTACCAGTGAAAACAGGCCTTGGGCCAGTTGCTTGGCCGCTTCCCGTTTGGGAATTGGCTTAAACAGATAGTCACGGCGCGATACCGCACTCTCCCCTTTTACGCCCGGGGCAGCGGAAGGACTCGCTTGCTGTGGTTGTATCAGCGCCTTGGCTTCGACAAAGGCCTGCCCGTTCCAGTAGCAGGGTCGAACGTCAAATCCGAAACCGGCCATATTGCTGAGCTGTTCGAAGATCGATTGCTCGACCCTGACTACGCCAACGGGAGGCCGCTTCCAATTCAGCGAAGTGGTGACGTTGAACCAAAGGATCTTATTCACTGCAGGCATTCCGTAAGGTGGCGCTGGAGACGATTTCGGCGAGGCAGGACTCCCATAGCACCGAGTCGCGGCGATCGGAGTGATTGGGTACAAGCTCGCCACTCATGGCCTTGCGCAAACCCCGTTTGAAAGCCGCAGCGTCATCGCCTATCACGACACCGGTTGATTCGAGGAAAGGCTCGAAACCTCGCATGGCGACGCGAGTCGCCACGACTGGCTTGTTGGCCCATAGGGCTTCGGCAGTCTTGAGATTGGTTCCGCCGCCCTGAGTGATGGGCAGAACGATAGCTCTGGCGGTTGTCAGTAGACCTTCAAGCGTACTTCTCGGGAGAATCCCGGCAGGTATCAATTTGCGTCTCAAGCTGAGCGATTGACTGACGGCAGGGCTGTTCATGATGGACTCAGTTGCACTGCCGGCCAGCACTATCCGCTCATGGGGCGCCAAGGCTCCGAAGCCGCCGCTGAGCATGTCTTCGAATCCTTTCACATTTGGTGGATGCGCACTTGCGCAGAAGAGGGCGAAGGGAGCATGGGACGAGAAGCGATTGGCCGCCTCTATGTCAGCCAAGCTGGCATTCCAGCCTTCCACGCCGTTGGCAGCCAGAATGTAGTCTCGCGCTACCAGGGTCTGGCTGTGCGCAATATCTTCGCGAGAAACGCAACAGCACAGATCGCCACGTTGCAGAGCGTAGATCTCGGTCTGTCGAATGAGCGCCACGCAGCGCGCCACATGGGCCTGATCGAAATAGTTTCCGAGAATACTGCCCTTGAGTTGGTATTCGATATTCTGTGAACCATAGATCAGCGGCGCCTGGTTATTGGTATCAGCCAGATAACGCTCGGCAAATCTCAACAGCCAGGGCTGTTCAACATGGATAACGTCTGGACGGAAAGAGATGCGCGACTTCAAACCTTCATAGTGAGCTGGGGAGTTGGCAAACAACTCGCCGAGACACCAATCTTCCATCAGAAAAGAGTTTTCAATCAGAGCTTCAAAAGTATCACTGCCTGGATAGGGGCAAAACCCTGGCGCACTGGCGTAGTGATCTCCTCCCAGTACGCCCGCCACCTGAACCTGGCACCCCGCATCAATATAGGCCTTTTGCAGTGCCCGTAGACGCAGCTGTCCGCCATGTAGGGCGGGTTCGGCCGGATAGGTGGCCAACAACAGAACATTCATCAATCTGCTACCTGATTCATCGCCCTAGGAGCGCTTTGAGCTTGCGTCTAACGCGAGTGCCGAAGGTCTTGCCCAGCGCCTGCTCGATATTGGAGAGCCGTTCATCTTGCTGCAGATCGTGTGCGCGACGCGCTTCCTGCACATCCCGAGCGGAATGCTGACGCGCTTCGACTTCGGTCAACCGTCCCTGCAAATGGGCAGTTTCAGCAGTTAATGAAGCTACGCTGTCATGCAGATCTGCTACCTGCTGTTGCAGTTGAGCGAGCTGCATCCGCTCACGTTGCAACCCGGCATCGAAGCGCTCGAGCACAACCTGCTGGGATAGTCCGCCATCATGCTCATGCTGAACCAACGTTTCATACACGGGCCAGTGCTGATCCGACTTGAACGCGACAAGGGCATGGTCCGGACTCACCGCACCCAGTACGCTCTTCAGCGTTTCAGGTGCCTGCTCATAGAGCTCTCTCTGCTCCTGCAGGCGCAGGATGAAGCTTTGAGAAAAGCCGGCCCATTGCGCATAGAACTGCAGCAACTGACGAGGCAGGGGATGCAAATGAGTCGGGTCAAGATAGAAACTTGCCGTACTGACCAACAGATTCTCGGGGTTTGGCGTTTCAAAAATCACTACGCCACCCGGACGTAGCACGCGATACACCTCGGCAAACAGCGCTTGCAGCTTGTCGCCGGGAATATGCTCGACGATATGGAATCCCGTCACCATTCCCAAAGAGTCACTGCTACAGCTCTGGAGGTAAGCCAAAGCGTCCGCAAGGTGGGCCTCCAGACCCTGAGCGTGGCACCGCTGCACCATGCTCTCGTTGGTATCCACCCCGATTCCGCGAAAGCCGTTTTCGGATAACAGCGTCAGCCACTCTCCGCGGCCGCATCCCACGTCCACTGCCACGCAGTCAGGAAGTGCCTCGCGTAAGTGATCCAATACAGGCTGATAGGCTTGCAGGCGTCCCTTGATAAGGAACTCTGGGCCCCGATAGATTTGCTCGAACTCCCAGTAAAAATCCTGGCTCATGCTCAAACTCGACAGGTAATGGTGGAAGGCAACCAGGCCATTCCAATGAATTCGGGCTGTCCGGTATTCACCACCGAGAACACCAGCGCCAAATCCCGCCACTCGTAGTTGTTGATCAAATGCGAGTCGGCGGAATGCAGCGCGATACAGAAGGAGTAACTGCCTGGTCCCAGTGCCGCGATAAATTCGATCGCGAATTCTACCGAGCCACCAGCCTTGACGTTGCGGATGATCTGTTTCTGGTGATAGGTATTGGTGCCGTAGATGGTCTGCCCCAGCCGATCCTTGATCATGTAGCCACAGACCAGTTCCGGTATGTCTTGGTAGGCACGGCAATTGATCCTCAACGAAACACGTTGCCCGACAGAAACGATTTCCACCGCTTCGCCTTTTTCATTGGTCAGGGTGATATCGCTGATCTTGACTTCGCCGGTTCCCGAAATTGTCTGTACCTGCCCAGAGGGCAGCACTCGCGTTTCGATTTTGGAATTTTCCTTATCCGCAATCAGCGCGTTGTAATAGTCGAGAATCTCCTCAGGATTGCCTTCCCTGACAATGGAGCCGCCATCAAGCAGCAGTGCACGATCGCATAGCGCCTGGATCGAGCTTCGATCATGGGAAACGATGAGCAAGGTTGTGCCCTGCTCTTGGAATTCCTTGATCCGGTTGAAGCTCTTGTGTTGGAAGTAGGCGTCGCCCACGGACAGGGCTTCATCGACGATGAGGATCTCGGGTCGATAGGCCGTAGCGACGCCAAAGGCGACGCGCATCTGCATGCCGCTGGAATACATTCGCACAGGCTTGTCGAAGTAATCGCCAATCTCGGCAAATTCGGCGATCTCGTCGATGACGGTGGCGATCTGCGCTTGGGAAAACCCCATCAATCCCGCCGTATGAGCCGCGTTTTGCCGGCCGGTCAGCTCTCCATTGAAGCCCATGCCCAGTTCGAGTATCGCGGAAATTCGGCCCCGGCACTGAAGCTGGCCCTCAGTTGGGGCGAGGGTACCTGTGATGATCTTCAGCAGCGTGCTCTTGCCGGCGCCGTTCTGACCCACGATCCCTACCGCCTCGCCAGCCCGCAACTCGAAGTTAATGTTCTTGAGGACCCACTTCTCCTCCTTGGGATCCACTCGCCGCCCGAACCAGCCGGCTATGCGATGCCACTCGGATCTATAGGTCTTGTAGCTTTTGCCAATATTTACCGCTTTCAACAGACTCATAGGACGTCGACCATTTCTGGCGTGGCTTTGCGGAACACGAACAGGCTTGCAACCAGCATGACCACGCTAATGCAACCGAGAACAGCCAGACTCTTCAGATCAGGTGCCTGGTTGTAAACCAGAATCTTGTGAAAGCCATCAACCAATCCGTAGAGCGGATTCAAGGAAACATAGTCCCTTAAATAAGCGGGAATGATGGTGATCGGATAAACAATAGGAGTGAACCAGAAGAGGATCTGCAACAGGATGGGGACGATCTGACCGATATCACGCATGAAGACATTGAGTACGCCAAGGAATAGTCCAAGAGACATTGCAAAGGCACAGGTGATCAGCATCACCAATGGCAACCAAGCAATGGCTAATCCGGGCATATGACCGAGCAGAGCGAAAACAGCCAGCATGGCAATCAGAAGCAGAACATTGTTGCTGATAGCCGAACCCAAGACGATTGCGGGAAGAGTGATCTTGGGAAACAGCATTTTCTTGATCAAATTGCCCTGATCGATAAAGAGGGTCAGACAGCGTCCGATAAGCTCACTGAAAAGGCTCCAGCCCAGCGTACCCGCCATGAGATAGATGGCATAACCATACTTGTTGTCGATACCTGGCAGGCGCGAAGACAGAATCTCAGAAAGGATCAAGGCGTAGATGGCCACTTGCGTCAGTGGATGCAGAATCATCCACAGACCACCCAGCCGACTCCTGATGAAGCGGGACCTCAGCTCATTGCGAACGGAGGAAAAAATGAACCCCCGATAACTCCAAAGACTTGCTAGAAAAACTCTCATCAATCTTGGCTATCCAGTGATTGTCAGACCTAAAAACGATACGCCGCTCCATCCTCAGACTTCCTGACTAACGGAAGCTACTAGCCTAACGCCATCACTCCCGCGTTCGACGGCGGTCGATGGTAACGCATCGGTAACGCATCGTGCGTCGTAGCACCGGTTGACCTGCCGGTTTTTTGAAACGGCCCGCTGTGACAGGGCCTCAGGCAGAAGGTTTCGATCACGACCTTCCACCTTCGCCATTCATCACCTTCCTGCTCAAGAAAATCGATCGGTGACAGATACCTGTACTAGTTGCGAATCCAATCCCTCTGGGATGTGAACCGCGCGCTAAGCCATCTTCCGATCATCAGTCCCCTAGAAAAGATAGGGGACTATCATTTTGTGGCGCCGTATGACCTTTCTGAATAGCAGTCTCAGGAACCTCATCCGATCCCTGGCTCTCACACTGGCCTGTGGCGCCGCCGCGCCTCTGGCTGTGGCCGAGCAGGTTCATCTCGTCGGCCTGAATCTGTCGGGCGCAGGCTTCGCTCCCCAGGTGCTACCAGGCATCAACGGTACTCATTACATCTTCCCGGTAGAGGGCTACTTCAGCCAATGGAGCGCCCGTGGCGTCAAGCTCGTACGCTTCCCAATCCTTTGGGAGCGTTTACAGCCAACGCTGGGTGGTGCCCTGGATCCCACCTACGCGAGCTTGATCGATCACACGTTTGGGTACGCTCAGAAATACGGCATGCAGATCATCCTGGATCTGCACAACTACATGAGATATCGCGGCACCGTGATAGGGACAGGTGGCGTCTCATATGCCCACTATCAGGACGTCATGACGCGCATCGCACAGCGATGGAGTGGTCAATCATCCCTGTACGCCTACGATCTGATGAATGAGCCCCACGATGCCGTGGAGCAATGGCCCGTTGCCGCACAACGCGGCATTGACGGCATCAGGACTATCGACCGGGTCAGACCGATCATGGTGGAGGGCAATGGTTGGGCAGAGGCTGCCCGCTGGCCGCTATGGAATGACTCGCTGCTGGCACTGAAAGACCCTGCGAACAACCTCATCTTCCAAGCTCACGTCTATTTCGACGGTGAAGGAGGTGGTGGCAATTATGCCAATGCGTCTTCCGGCACGACCAGTGAGGACTATGGCGTTGAGCGGGTCAAACCGTTCATCCAGTGGCTGAAGAAAAATGGCAAGCGAGGCATGATCGGTGAATTCGGTGTGCCAGACAGCGATCCACGCTGGAATACCATCATGGGGCGGATGCTGGCCTACCTCAAGCAGAACTGCATCCCCGCCACCTACTGGGCTGCAGGCCCTGGCTGGGGCAATTACAACCTATCGGTTGAGCCAATCAATGGTATCGAGCGTCCTCAATGGCCCACGCTCAAGGCCTATCTGGATGATCGAAGCTGCACGGCGATAGGACCTCAAACTACTCCCAATCTACCTAACAGTGACCCGATGGCTGCCAACCTCGTTGCTAGTGCCTATCAGGACTATCTTGGGCGAGCCCCCGACCAAGCTGGCCTAAACTACTGGTCAGGCGAGATAGCCAGCGGACGGATGTCCCTCGCAGGGGTCATCAATGCGCTGATGGCCAGCCCGGAGTATCAGGCAAGAGCCACCGTAGACCGGTTGTATCAGAGCTATCTCGGTCGCAGTGCCGATGCGGGAGGGCTGAACTACTGGTCGGCCCAACTCAGCAACGGAAGCATGTCCACTGCCGCGCTGGTGAATGCACTCAAGAAGAGCGAGGAGTATCAGAGCACGGTGCGGAGCTCCATTGATCAGCTTTACTCTGCTCAGTTGGGTCGTGGTGCAGATGCGGGCGGCCTGAACTATTGGACCCAACAGATCGTGGATGGCGGCCTGAGTCTCTCCGACGTGAAGACAGCTCTGCTCCAGAGTGGTGAATATCGCAGCCGGGTTCAGCTACAGATCCGCCAGCTCTATCATTCCTATTTAGGGCGAGAGGCCGATAGCGAAGGCCTGCAGGCATGGACCTCACAGGTGACCAGCGGCGCAATGACCGTAGCGGACGTAGCCTATGCCATTCAGCAGAGCAGCGAATATCGGAAACGTAACGGCTGAACGCTATCGAGAGGTCCCCGCCCCACCCCGCCGATCGATCTTCCGATTCAGGATGATCGACGTCTGGGTCTGCTTGACCCCGTCGAGGTTGCCGATGCGGTCGAGCAGTTCGTCGAGCTTTTCGTGGGTGGTGCAGCGTAGGAAGGCCAAGTAGTCGAACTGGCCGCTGACCGAGGAGGCCTCCTCGACCTCGACCATCTTTCCAGCGCGCGGATGACACCAGCGGTGCTGCGCGGCAGGACGCTGATGGCACAGTCGCGCGATGCTGCGGGGGGCATCTGCGCCTGGACGGCTTCTATGTCGAGGGTACGCGGGGTCAGGTGGTTGATGTGCAGCCCCTTTAAGCAGACCAAGTCGGCGATCAGCCGGTGGGCATCGTGCAGGCGCTGATAGAGGCGGGCGTCGACATTGGCCTCGCGGTGCCAGCGAAAGGTCTCGAGGGCTTCGTGGGCGAAGGCATCGGCCTCGGCATCCGTCAGCCCGCCCTGGGCTTCGGCGCGCTCGATCAGTTCCAGCGAGCCCGGCGTGAAGATGCGGCGCTCATTCAGGACCCCTTCGGCCAGTTGCGTCCTCAATCAGCTCCAGGGGCACCAGCGAGGTGACGGATGAAGCCGATCAGTTCTCGTCGGCGATTACGCTCAACGGCAATAGGGTTCTCACCGCTAGTACTAACCTAGTCGTGGTGCTGTTCGACAAACTGGGCAACGTCGCGGCTGCCTTCAACTACGACCTAACCGCGGTGCTTGCCAGTGACGGAACCCTGATCACAGCAGCGCCTGCCGGTAACGGCGCGACCCTCAGCGACGGTCAGCATGCAGGGGCGGCTTACGGCGCTGGCACTGCTGCATCGGTGGTGTGGGACGGTCTCTCGACGACCCAACCCACCTATGTCGGCGCAACGGTCGGCAAGGACGGGGCCTTCGCTCAAGTCGCCGATGCAGCCTCCATCGGCTCTCCCGGCGTCATGCTGGTTGGACAGTCTGCGCAGTCCATGGACACCCACTAGCAAGCGTAGGGGACACACCTTCTGCGTCGACAGTAATGGCGAAGCTAGAAGGTGAAGCTCTATCGGCACCCAAAACCCATGCGCTGGACGAACAAGGCGGGAAGGCCAAGCCATAGTAGACACTGCGGAAACGGGCGCGTGATCCGTGCCAATTATTTGCAGTCGCTGGGCCTAAACGTTAGATTTTACGGGCCACGGTCAATCCCGTGGACGGGTGTAGCAACCTGACAAACCAAGGCGCGGCAGCGTCATAGCTCACAGCCAATGCTTAGCATCTGGTTGTGTGCGTTCTATGGCGGGCCGTGCGGGGCAGGCTTCGGCCTGGCCGGTTCCCTTGGTTCCCGGTTTGCTACCCCCGTACGGTCCGCCTCCATACCGCGTAGCAACGGTGGTGGCGGCTCCTTAACCGAACCTAGGAGCAGCATGAACATGCATCGTCTTCCTTTTAAGCACGCGCCCCTCCCCTGCCTTACCTCGTTGCGTTGTACCTTCATGATGGAGGTGAACAATGGCTGATACGAAAGGTGCGGTCCTTCCCTTCCCTGTCAGCCCAGCCTCGATGCGACAGCCTGAGCTCACCCGAGAGTCGCCAGAGGCAGACGCGGATATACGGGCTTCAATGCTCAGCGACCTGTTGGATCGCCTAGCCAACGATCAGGGCAACGCGGATAGCCCGACAGACCTACGTCAACGGATTGCGGCCTATATGGCTAGAGATCTACTCGATGAAATGGTGACGCTCTATCGCAGAGCGCTATCAGAGGCTCGTCACCCCTAGGGGAGGAGACAGCTGAGCGTCGCTCGTGTGGCGCTCAGCTGTCCATGAGGTTGTGACGGCTAGAAAAGCCTATGGGCTTTGGCGAAAGATTTCTCTAAGGCCGCTACCACCGCTTGTTCATCAGCGTAGGCTGCAAATCTGTAGTCGAGACGCGACCTGGTCATGGATACTCCTCAGCCAGGTCACTTGGCTTCGTGACATGAGCTTCTTTCTCCCCTTCCTTAAGCCAGCGCTCGGACGTCGCGTTCTGTGCTCCATCCAGCTGTGGAGCGTAGTAAACCAGCCGTAGATGTCGGTCCACATCTACTGTAAGCGTCGTGTGCTCAAACACCATCTGGCCTATTCCATCGAGTCGGAAGTATCGAATCCCTTGGCAGGGCCCATGGATGTCCTGCCGATTCCACCAGTCACAAAATTCTGGGGCTACCCGCTCCAGGTCCTTTACCAGTCCCACGATGTCTGCGTCCTGGGTTCCCTGAACAAAATCGCGCCGGAAGCTCGAAAAGATCTGGACTGCTTGGCCCTCCCATGGGTCGAGAAGCTGGCGTAGCCGCTTGGACGTAAACAGCATCCAAAGCAAATTACGTCGCTCAGGGATCTGCTCCGAAAAGCCAAACAGTCGGTCAGCCGCGTCATTCCAAGCCAACACATCCCAGCGCAGGTTCAAAACGTAGGACGGGCGGGCATCCAAATCCTCTATCAACCGAATAATCAGGGGCGGAACTACGCACCACGTCCTGCCGGGCTCACACGGTGGCCGCTGTTGGGCGAGTAGATAGAGATGACGACGCTCCGTGGCATCGAGCTTGAGTGCACGGGATAGATTGTCCAAAAAAGTCGAGGACACGCTGATTTCTCGGCCCTGCTCGAGCCAGGTGTACCAACTGAGACCCACTCGTGCCAGCGTCGCTACCTCCTCACGCCGTAGCCCAGGTGTCCGCCGTCGCCCGCCGGAAGGCAACCCAACCTCTTCAGGCGTCAGCCGCTCCCGGCGACTTCTTAGAAATTCTGCAAGCTCAATCCGAGAACGTTCCAAAGACCGTGCCGCCGGCATGCCATTACTCCCAGTAACAGTATAAACAACCAAATTGTAACAGGCTTAAAAGGGTGCGAAGAATAGCGCGTCCTGGCGCCGAGTGCCTTATGTCAGGGCTGTCGCGCGAGGAGGAACAGACGCGCTTGCTATTACTGTCTAGGAGTCAAACGGATGTACAACACGCTCTTGCATCAGAAGTTGGAAGCCCTCAAACAGGCCAACCAGTACCGCACCTTTACAACCTTGGACCGCTTATGTGGCCGCTACCCTCTGGCTCGCCTGGCCGACGGCTCGCAATCACCAGTCGTGATGTGGTGCAGCAATGACTACCTGGGCATGTCCCAGCATTCCAAGGTACGGAGCGCCATGCACGAGGCCTTGGATGCCTACGGTGCAGGTTCGGGAGGTTCGCGCAACATTGGGGGCTCTCATGCGTTATACGGACAATTAGAACAAAGCTTGGCCGACTGGCACGGTAAGGAAGCGGCACTGGTGTTTCCTACCGGCTTCGGGTCTAACGAGGCCACCCTGCAGTGTCTGCTGCGGGAGTTGCCCGATTGCGTGGTGATCAGTGATGAGCGTAACCATGCCTCGATCATCAACGGCATCCGCTCAACTTCGAATGAGCGCCATATCTTCCGGCACAACGATCTCGAGCACTTGGAGCAACTGCTACAAACCTACTCCCATGACCGACCCAAGATCATTGTCTTCGAGTCGATTTACTCCATGGACGGCGATGTCGCCCCCGTTGGAGAAATTGTTGCGCTGGCCAAGCGATACAACGCTCTAAGCTACCTCGACGAAGTACATGCGGTAGGGATGTATGGGCCTAGGGGTGCCGGTGTTGCGGCTGAACTAGGCATTGCGGAGCAGGTAGACATTATCCAAGGCACTATGGCTAAAGCCATTGGTGTCATCGGTGGCTATATCGCCGCAAGCTCCGTCATCATCGATGCTGTACGTTCCTTTGCAACGGGCTTCATCTTCACCACGTCCCTGCCGCCCGCGGTAACGGCAGGCTGCATCAAGAGTATCGAACACCTCAAGGACAGTGACGCAGAACGGCAGCGACTGCACGCGCATACCGCCAAACTGCGCGGCAAGCTTCTGGAACAGGACATCCCCGTCATGCCCTGCTCACGCACCCACATCTTGCCGGTACTAATCGGCGATGCCGAGCGTTGCAAAGCGGCTGCAGGACGCCTATTGCAAACCCATCACATCTATCTCCAGCCGATCAATTTTCCTTCGGTCGCCGTAGGCACGGAACGCTTCCGCGTTAACGCAACGCCCAACCATAGCGATGAGCAGATCGAGCAACTGGCTCTCGCCCTACGAGAAACCTTCGAGCACTTCGCCATCCCTTTTGCCTCCCAGCGGATTGGTGCGGAGGTTGCGTGATGAGCATCTCATACGACATCCGGCGTGCTACGCCTGACGACATTCCTGCTCTTATCGAGCTTAGAGCCCATCTACTAGATGCCGGCGGAGCGCCTTACGCCAGCCGTACACCTGCAGACATTGAGCGTTGGCGCAGCGCCTACCCGCTTTGGCTGGCGGACCGTGTTGAAAGGTCAGATCGGGTACTCATCCTGTGCGCTGAACATAAGCACACCCAAGCCATACTTGGCTGCGCCACAGGCATCATTGATGACCGCGCCCCGGCTCCGGATTGTCTCAATGGCCGATCGGGTTGGGTTCAGTCGGTAGCCGTAACACCTAAGCTGCGCCGCTGCGGTATCGCAACGGCACTCATGCAGCGGCTTCTAGACTGGTTCAAGGCGCGCCATGTGAACTCGGTAGCTCTGCAAACTACGCCTGCTGCTACCTCGCTCTACCAGAGGCTCGGATTCGCCTCGACTGGCGAAGCCCTATTGGTACGTGCGGAGCGCCGGCCATGAACGTCCTGATCGTCGGTCTGGGCTATGCCGGTCACCGTTTTTGGCGTGCCTTTGAACACCTGTCCGTCAGTACTGGCATGCCCTTGCGCTTGGCGTATGTTGATCGGAAACCCAAGGCATCAGAACTGCCATTCTTTCCTACGGTGGCGTCCGCGCTTCATCACTTCGAGCCCGACATCGTCGTGGTCAGCGTCAACGATGAAAGTCATGCACGAATCTTGACGGAGCTAAGCGGATATGCCTGCAGGTAATGGCGGACCCACTCATCGTGGTGGATCACGAGGGAGGTGTTTCCACCCAGCCGTACTTCGAGCCGTTCAAGCGGCCAGCTCCACCACGTACGGCCACTGTGACCCCGTTTCCTGCCGATGCTTATGAGGCTGAGGCCGCCATGCTACCGGTGCGATCACAAAGACTGACTCCAAGTGAAGCTTCGACACGAGCGCTCCAAGCACCTGGGCTTAGCCCCCTGTTTCTCATCGGGGATGATGAGTACTCACGTCATTGGCTGCGCCAGCAGCGGCGGCAGCTGAAGGACCAGCAGGCTATTGGCCTGGTGGTAAATATCGACACTGCCGCGGCCTTGGCCGAACTTCGGCGCCTGGCCCCCGACCTCACTCTCATTCCAACCTCGGGGGATGACCTCGCCCAACGCCTGGGGCTGCACCACTACCCTGTGCTGCTCCTGCCAATTGCGGATGACAGGTAGCGCAGGCCATGTCCCATCCAACCGGCTATGAGCGCTGGCTTCGTCCAGCCGTGGAGTTGTACAGCGTTGTCGCCTGCATGCTAGCGGCTGGCCTTGTTGCACTCATCCCCGAAACGTTCGGGCTCTCGGCCCCAATGGTCTCATTCGCCACAACGGCATTCCTATGCCTCGCCGCCGCACGGCTGTATCAGGCTCATCGCATCCTGCGCTACCGACGCAATCTTCGGCGGCTGCCTGCCTACACCCTGTCCAGCGCTGCGATACCGGTCAGCACGCAAACGCTGTTCATCGGCCGTGGGTTTCGCTGGGAGGCGCGGCATACCCAACGCTTGCTCGAGACCTATTTGCCGCAGTGCCGCCGCTATGTCGAGCCAAGCCGGTATGACCGCTTTATCCAATACCTTTTCAAACAGCCTTCGCGGCGCGGTCACCTGACTCAAGCCGCCATTGGCGGCCTGCCTCGCCTTCATGGCGTCGAGCCTGACGAGCAAGACGTCTGCCTACCCTTGAACGAGCGGGTGGGCCATACGCTGGTACTGGGTACAACGCGGGTCGGCAAGACGCGGCTGGCCGAGCTCTTCATCGCGCAGGACATCCACCGTCGCAATGCGCAGGGCGAGCATGAAGTGGTGATCGTGTTCGATCCCAAAGGCGATGCAGATCTGCTCAAGCGGATGTACGCCGAAGCCAAGCGCGCCGGCCGTGAGCAGGAGTTTTTGGTGTTCCACCTGGGCTGGCCCAACAGCTCGGCTCGGTACAACGCCGTCGGCCGTTTTGGTCGTATCTCCGAGGTGGCTACTCGTCTTGCCGGGCAACTCTCAGGTGAAGGCGATAGCGCCGCCTTTCGCGAGTTTGCCTGGCGCTTCGTCAACATCATCGCGCGCGCGCTGGTGGAGTTGGGTCAGCGCCCTGACTATCGGTTGATCCAGCGCTATGTCATCAACATCGATGCGCTGTTTATTCAGTACGCCGAACACTACTTCGCCACACGTGAGCCCGAGGCGTGGGAGGCAATCCTCACGCTTGAGGCGGGACTGAACAACCGTAATCTGCCGCGGCACATGATTGGGCGGGAGATCCGAGTCGTTGCCCTCGAGCAGTACCTTTCCAATACGCATCACTTCGATCCGGTGCTCGATGGCCTGCGCAGCGCCGTGCGCTACGAGCGCAGCTTCTTCGACAAGATTGTGGCATCCCTCCTGCCCCTGCTGGAGAAGCTCACCACCGGCAAGATCGTCCAGTTGCTCTCGCCTGACTACGAGGATCTGCAGGATCCGCGGCCCATCTTCGACTGGCTACAAGTCGTTCGCCAACGCGCCATTGTTTATGTGGGCTTGGATGCCCTATCCGATGCCGAGGTCGCCGCAGCCGTAGGCAATTCCATGTTTGCGGATCTGGTTTCGGTGGCGGGACACCTCTACAAGTTCGGCGTCGACAGCGGATTACCCGGCGGCAAGCCAGGCACCAAGCCAACCATCAATCTGCACGCCGATGAGTTCAACGAACTGATGGGTGATGAGTTTATTCCCCTGGTTAACAAGGGCGGCGGCGCTGGCGTTCAGGTGACGGCTTATACCCAGACCCTGTCGGATATCGAGGCGCGGCTAGGTAATCGCGCCAAGGCGGGTCAGGTGATTGGCAACTTCAACAACCTATTCATGCTGCGTGTACGCGAAACAGCCACGGCCGAGCTGCTGACCCGCCAACTCCCCCAGGTCGACGTCTATACACCCGCGCAATCCAGTAGCGTCACCGATACCTCTGATCCAGCGGCTGCCAGCGCCTTCACCTCCAGCACTCAAGATCAGCTCGTGGGCAGTCGCCGGCCTCTCATCGAGCCCGCTCATCTCGTCGCGTTGCCCAAGGGGCAGTGCTTTGCGCTGCTTGAGGGTGGTGCGCTGTGGAAGGTGCGCATGCCCTTGCCGCTACCAGACACTGATGATGATTTACCGGCTGATCTTCGCGCGTTGACCGCTGCCATGCGTCGGCGCCCGTTCGGACCTAAGACGGCTGAGCCATCTGGCGAACCAGACTCAACACTCCCGACCGCCCCAGAGCCACCGGTGACTTCGACTGCTGGGGCATCTCCTCATGAGTGAAGCTGTAGACACCCGGCCGCGTCGTTACGGAGGGTTTACCCAGCTTCTGCTACTGCCCTTTACCGTCCTGGGCCTGCTGTGCGCCGCGCTGCTCCTTCGGCTTTTGCTGGAAGGCTTCGGCATGCTGTTCGTTTGGCCGGATAACCGCGATCTGCACGCGCAGATCCTTTACGAGCAGGATCGACGCGATCTCGCCCGCACGCCTTGGCCGGATCGATGGCAGTCGATCTCCCGTACGTGGCTAAATACCAAACGCTCAGTGCAGCTCATGGCGCTATCCAACCCATGGATCGAGCTGCAGGGCAGGCTCCCAGCCGTACCCAGCATCCTTGGCTATAAGACGCCGCGTTTGCCTTGGGCAAAAGAACGTTCGGGGCTAAAAGAGGCTTTATCTGCAGCTCGGCACAGCGCGCTGAGCATTGGCATACGAAGCCTACTGCTGCTTCAGGCTCTGCCTCTGCTGATGCTGAGCGTGCTCGTCGGTACCGTAGACGGCTTGGTCCGACGGCAAGTGCGTCGCTTCAACGTACAGCGTGAATCGGGCTATCTCCATCACCGCGCGAAGGCCCTCTTCGTTCCACTGACACTGCTGCCAGGGTTCATGTACCTGGTACTGCCCATCAGCCTGTCTATTGCCAGCTTTGCGATTGTGAGTGCGATCCTGTCAGGCCTGATGGCCGCAATCGCCATTGGGACTTTCAAGAAGCATCTCTGACGAACAGCTTCGGCTATTCCATCTAGCAAGACCTATAGGGAAGTAATCGCCAGCCAGGCTACGACACGTTTCACGTGGAACCCTGCACTGTTTATTGATCGTGCGCGCCCAGATATAACCCTTAGCAGTTTTCCAGCTGTTCGCTCATCAAGCCAAGCACGATAAGCCGCCCAACGAGCGGTCCTTTTACTTCATCACCCGAGGATAGAAGCTGCTTCCAGACAGGGCTTTAGGGATCAGCCGGGATCTCATGAAGACGTTACGCTCTGGTCGTCTCGAGTAGCTCGGCATGCTGTTCGAAGTCATCCGCTAGCTGCTGCAGCGTGATACTTCGCAGGCGCGTCAGCAGCAAAGCCTGCGCGGCATCGAATGCCTCGGTCAGCGCATTGTTTACGGCTCGCTCAACCAGACATTCAGGATGATCGGTCGCCAAACCTATGGCGAAAATCGACGACGACCCGAGCGCCTGATGGATATCTAGCAGTGTGATCTGTGCAAGGGGCTTTGCCAGCATCCACCCTCCCCGATGACCCTTTTCAGAACGAACGTACCCCTGCTCCTTGAGCAGGGCCATCGTCCTGCGCACGACCACCGGATTGGTACTCAGCATCTGCGCCAAGGTGTCAGACGTCGCAGGCTGTTCATGGCGAGCCATGTGAATCAGCGTATGCAGCATCCGCGATAGGCGCGTGTCATTTCTCATAGCTCAAAAGCCTCATTCAAGCCGGCCAGCATCTCTCGACACAAGAAAAGTTACAAGAGCTAGACTTTCGCTCATCACGTAACTTATGTTGTTTCCTGAAATTCAAGAGGGAAATTCCATGATCTACGATGTGATCGTTGTGGGTGGCAGCTACGCCGGTGTGTCCGCTGCCATGCAACTGGCTAGGGCGCGCCGTTCTGTGTTGGTGATTGATGCTGCGCAACGCCGTAATCGATTCGCTGGCACGTCTCATGGGTTCCTGGGGCAAGACGGCAACAGCCCAGATGCAATTGCTGACCAAGCACGTCGGCAACTACTCGCCTACCCATCCGTCACCTGGCATGACGCGTCTGCGGTTGCAGCAGAGAAACAGACCGATGTGATCTCTATCGCTACAAGCGATGGCCTCACCTTCAATGCCCGTCGGCTGATTCTGGCTTCCGGCGTCACCGATGAGCTGCCAGATATTCCTGGCTTGGCTGAGCGCTGGGGGCGACAGGTCTTCCACTGCCCTTACTGCCATGGGTATGAGCTGGACAAAGGAAACATCGGTGTCCTGGCTAGCTCACCACTCGCTATCCATCAGGCCGTGATGCTGCCTGATTGGGGAGCAACAACCTTGTTCCTCAACGGCGCCTTCCAGCCCGATGCAGAGCAAAGCGAGAAGCTTGCACAGCGTGGCGTTTTGCTCGAGCAAGAGCAGGTTGTTTCTATTGGTGGGGAGCGGTTGGAAGTGACACTGGCCAGTGGTCATGTGATTACGCTTGCTGGACTGTTCGTCCAACCACGCACGCATCTGAACAACCCCCTGATCAAGCAGTTGGGCCTTGCCGTTGAAAGCGGTCCCTTAGGCGATTTCCTGACAGTAGATCAAATGCGGGAAACCAGCGTGGCAGGCGTGTTTGCCTGCGGAGATGCGGCAGTGGCTGCCGGTAACGTTGCGATCGCGGTCGGCGACGGTGCTCGCACAGGTGGCGCAGCTCACCAGTCGTTGATCTTTCGCTGAGCGAAGCAACTTCAGGCCGCCGGCTTTCTACCAAAGCACTAGCACGTATTAACCTGTCTTCTTGGCAAGGACAGTAGCGCACCTGCCAGCTCTACCTTATCTGACAGGTGCAGCGTCATTGCTCAAGAGGGTTGTTAACGTCGTGCTTCTGTCAGGGCTTGGCGGTAAAGCACGACAACATCGTTAAGCAACTCGCGCATCATCGACGCAAGCAGTTGCTGACGAAGTTCTCCGTTCTCTACCGACTCAGACGCCAACTGATCCAGCAGATCGCTCAGCACTGAAACATGCAACTCAGCTTCGGCATCCGGCGTATCCGACTCGAAGTCTGGCTGGCGCGCCCGAAGCAGAGGCGTTGGAAAAGGAACAATGGTGCTGGTGCGACTAGTCATGGCACACCTCCGTGCGAGAGGTAAGACACGTAGTTGGATGTGCCAGGCGGAGCCCGGGCTTGAAAGGAGGACGAGGCATTTTCCTTTTACTCCTTGGACAGGTTAAGGAACCGCCTACCAGCCTTCTCACGAGCATAGGAGGCGGACCGTGCAAGGGTGAGAATCCGGCGTCCAAGGGAACCGGCCAGGCAAAAGCCTGCCTCACACGGCCCGCCATAGAGGAGCATTAGCGCAGCATGCAAATACTGGCTAAGCACTATGACGCTACCGCGCCTTGGACAACTTCCAGGTTCTCACGCCCGGTCGCGGGATTGACCACGACAGCCAAAATCTAACGTTCGTAGTTACCGGTTGCAACCAACAAACCGGCTGGCGTGCGCTCCGCTTTCTCGGTGAGGCCGCCGTCCACAGAAAACCGGGTACGCGCTGAATCGGATTTTCTGCGGCGTGACGCTCCCGTAAACGGCACCTTCGCGCCATCGAATCGCTCAGGACGCGAGCAAGATGGCAACGCGCAAAGGCCTCGCCCTACTTCAGTGGGCACTCCTCCTCACACCGCTCTCGGTTGCCCTAAGCGCCCCCCAAGCGCAGGCGGGCGACAGTGACGCTGAGCGTGAGCAGCTAGCCGCCGTCATCCGGCAGCTGACGATCACCGAACACCTGGCCGTCCAGACCGCTGCGCGCACAGCCCCTGCAGGCACCCGCTACCACTTCGACTATGCCCGCCTACAGCAAGACCTGCAGCGCATCCGCCAGGGCATCAAACACTACCTGACGCCGTCTCGGGCCCAGCCCAGGGATCTGCAGCCGCTGGCAGGTGACTACGCCCGCGAGGTCGATCCACATGAGGCGTCCTCGCCATGACCCTCTCCGCCGCACAGAGCACAGCCTTTCAGGCCAGCGGTGGCTTCACCCCTGCTGCCGTCTCCACGGTGGTGCTGAGCCTGGTCTTTGCCGTCTTTCAGCTCTGGGGCGTCTGGGCACTGCGTACGGCCTTCGTGAGCTGGGCCGAACACCGCATGACCCAACGCCAGCTGCTGGGCGTCGCGGTGCGTTTTTTCTTCCTGTACCTGGCCCTGATTTTTCTACTGCTCTCCTGACTCGTGGAGGACCTGAACGTGTCTACATCGCTGTTGCACATCTGCCCTCGCCGTCTTGCTCAATCTCTGACGGCCGTCAGTGGTATCGGGCTGATTGAAGGCGCCTACGCCGCTGGCTTGCCCAAGATGGAAGCGCCCACCCGTGGCCAGGGCACCGGTATCCTGCAAACCCTGCAGAACTACGGCTACGACATCGTCATGCTGGTTGCGCTGCTGGTCGTGGCGTCCATGTTTATCGGCGTGTGCTACCACGCCTATACCCGCTACTCCGAGATCCACACTGGCCGCGCCACCTGGGGGCAATTTGGTCTCACCGTGGCCGTAGGCGCCATGCTGTTGGTTGTGGGGATCTGGCTGCTGACCACCGCCATCGGTGTGCTCTGACACGCGGAGCGGCCCCTCACCATGGAGACTGTACGCGCCGAAGACGGCCAGGTTCTGTTCCTGCCCCACCGACTCAATCGCCAACCGGCTGTTGTCCGAGGGCTGACCGCGGACGAGCTCTGGTTTGCTACCACGCTGTTTGCGTTGATTGGGCTAGGGCTGAGTCTGCCGCTGGCGGTTGTAGTTGGGCAGCTGGCGGTGTTGCCCACCGGCATCCTCATCACCCTGGCGGTTGGGCTCTACCTGAGCAGCGGATTGCTGCAGACCCTCAAGCGCGGACGACCTGATACCTGGCTGCATCGGCACCTGCAATGGCAGGTAGCAACCTGCCTCCCCCTCCTGGCCGCCTGGGTCGGCGGACAGGCGTTGATCCTGCGCTCAGGCACCTGGAGCACACGACGTTCCCGGCCGGTCCTGCGTAAAGGGGAGCGCTGGTCATGAGCCGCTTTCGCCACGAAATTGTGCATCTGCAGGCGCACATACGCACCCTTCGCCTGTCCGCCGCTGCCCTGGCCCTACTGGCGTTGCTACTGGGCCTTGGCTGGTGGAGCGCGCCGCGGGATCTGACCATCCATATCCCGCCTGACCTGCGTTCAGGCAGCACCCGACGCTGGTGGGACGTACCGCCCGAAAACGTCTATGCCTTCGCCTTCTACATCTGGCAGCAGCTGCAGCGCTGGCCCAGCGATGGCGAGGCGGATTACCCGCGCAACCTCAAAACCCTCTCGGCCTACCTCACGCCCGCCTGCCAGGCCTTCCTCGAGCAGGACTATCAGCGTCGACGCGCCAACGGCGAGCTGCGGCTACGCGTCCGGGGCGTCTACGAAATCCCAGGACGCGGCTACGGCGAGGACCCGGCGCGTCGGGTCAGGGTGATCTCGGCTCGCGACTGGATCGTCACGCTGGATCTGACGGCGGACGAGTACTACAGCAGCGAGCAGATCAAGCGGGCGCTGGTGCGCTACCAGCTCAAGGTCGTACGGCTGGATCAAGACCCTGAGCACAACCCGTTCGGCCTTGCGCTGGACTGCTATGCCCAGCCGCCACAACGCATCGACCCCCATCCGGACCCGACGCCTGCTCAAGAACCAGGAGCCGCCACATGACTCGCCAGCCCCTATCCCTGCTCGCCGCGCTGTTCCTTGGGCTCGGTGTGCCAGCACCCGGTCATGCCACACAGATCCTGCATTGGAAGCGCCTGCCCCTCGCGGTGCCGCTCACGGTAGGCCAGGAACGTGTCGTGTTCCTTGACCGCAAGGTGCGCGTTGGCGTCCCTACAGCCCTGAATGATCGCTTACGTATCCAAAGCACCGGCGGCGCGCTGTACCTGCGCGCCAGCACCGTGCTTCCGCCCACGCGGCTGCAGGTACAGGATGTGCAGACGGGCATGATCATCCTGCTCGACATCGCCGCAGAGCCGGCCAAATCGGGGCAACCGGCAGCGGAGCCGATTCGTATCGTCCTGGATGCGCCAGAAGAGGGCTCGCCGCCTGCGCCGACTACGCCCGAAGCCGGTACTGCTCAGAGCGCTCCGGACGCGGCCCTGGCGATGACCCTGACCCGCTATGCCGCCCAGCGTCTCTATGCACCCTTACGCACCCTTGAGCCGGTCAAGGGCATTCGCCCCGCCGCGGTGGAGCAAGAGCTGCCCCTGGACAGCCTGTTGCCAGGGCTACCGGTTAGGGCACGCGCCCTCGTCGCCTGGCAACTGCAGCACCTGCGGGTCACCGCAGTTCGCCTGAGCAATCAAAGCGCACGTCCTATCGCGTTGGTGCCCGAAGCACTACAGGGCGACTTTGTGGCTGCCACCTTCCAGCACCCCGACCTTGGCCCATCCGGTCAGGCCACCGATACCACAGTGGTTTATCTCGTTACTCGCCACCAGGGACTGCGGGGCGCCGTGCTCCCCAGGGTCACGCCCTTCCCAGACGTCGCACCTTGCCCTCCTGTCTTGCGCGCGCTGCGCCACGGTAATGTCGATGAAGACCAGTAGCCTACTCAAATGGGCGGCCATTCCCCTGGCCGGCATGATGACTGCCGTTGGCCTTACGCGATGCACCGGGTCCTCCAGTACGTCTGATGTTGAGCCCGAAACCGCTCATGCGCTGACCCAAGAGGAACGCGCCGCTTTGGGGGTTGAAGGCGACTCCCCTCGGGACACCGTCGCGACCCTGGTAGCTCAGGTCAAGCAGCTGCGTCAGGAGCTGGAGACTGCAACGCGCGATGTGCAGCACTCACGTCAGGCGTCCGACCGTCCTGAGGATGCAACCGCGCTGGTTGATCAGCGAATCGAGCACGCCCTGCAGGCTGAGCGGGCGCAGCGGCAGCAGGCTCAGGAGCAGCTGGCGCGTGAACGGCAACAGACCGAACAACTGCTCAACGACGTCAAGCAGCGCCTGCACACCCCCGTACAGGACGATGCTACGGAGCTGCCGGTAGGACTCGGCCTGGAGCCCACCCAAGAGTCGACGGCTGAAGCACCACTGCGCTGGATTGAGCCAAGCGATGTGCCACCTGACGCTCCGCCCAGCAAGAGCCAGGCGCATCCACTGCAGCTGGGATTAGCCCCTGAGTTGCCACCTGCCCCAGCCCCTAACGACCGAATGAGCCACGCGCCTGATGCTCCGGCCAAACCGGTCTATACCTTGCCGGCCAATGCCACCCTGGTAGGTTCGGTCGCCATGACGGCCCTGATCGGCCGAGTCCCCGTCGACGGCACGGTGAATGACCCCTACCCCTTCAAGGTGCTGATCGGCCCGGACAACCTGACCGCCAACGGCATCGAATTACCCGACGTGGCCGGCGCCGTGGTTAGCGGAACGGCCTCTGGCGACTGGACCCTGTCCTGCGTCCGCGGACAGATCCGCAGCCTGACCTTCGTCTTTACCGACGGCACGATCCGCACCCTGCCTGACGATGACCCGCCCAGCGGCCAGGCCCGGCGCGGTGAGTCAGCGGACAACGCCCTGGGCTGGATCAGCGATGACCAAGGCATTCCCTGCGTAGCGGGTGAACGGCGTAGCAATGCGGCCCAGTACCTGGGCTCGCAGGCCTTGATCACCGCTGCAGGTGCCGGCGCGGCATCGCTGCTGTCAGCCGACAAGGGCACGCAGGCCGTCTTCAGCGGCGCCGGCACGTTCGGCACCACCAGCACGCCCGGACAGGGGGCACTCAACCAGATCCTGGCCAGTGGCATGCAGGACCTGTCGCAGTGGGTCAACCGGTTCTATGGCCAAGCCTTCGCGGCGGTGTACGTCAAGCCCGGCGCCCAGGTCGCGGTTCACCTGGAGCGGCCTGTCACGCTGGATTACGCCCCCCAAGGGCGACGCGTTCATCACCTGACCGGAGGCCTCCATGCAGCGCCCTTGGACTAACACGACGCTCTCGCTTGCCACCCCGCTGCTGACCCTTGCGCTGGCAGGCTGCGCCAGCAAGGACACCCTACTGCCGCCCGGTGATCACAGCATGCTCGACCTCTGGCGTACCCACACGAGCAGTGTCCAGGGCGCCGAGGTTCGCCTGAACGAGGCCCGGCAGCAGGTGCATCGTCCGTTGTCCGTCGGAGATGAGCACCCCTCCAGCGGCCCGCGTGCAGACCTGCGCCAGCGCGCTCATTCCCTCAACCAGCAGTTTCCCCGCCTGCCCAACCCTGACCTGGTGATGTATGTCTTCCCGCATTTGGCCGGCGAGGAGTCGGTTCCGGTACCAGGCTACAGCACAGTATTTCCGCTCTATCGACACGTACCCTACGCCCTGCCCGGTGAGCGCGTGGAGGACTACTGATGCGCCGCGCTTGGCTCCGCTGGCCGCGCCTGCGCCAGACGACACCGGATCCTCAGTCATCGGATGCCTGGCAGGCCCATGTCATGCGGCTAGCCAAGCACGGGCTGGCCGCCCCGGGCGCCTGCCTGGACCCGTCCAAACGCCGGCCTGCCACCCAGGCGGATCAGGACAGGCTGTACGCCCAGGCGCCCTCGTTCGTCGATCTCCTGCCGTGGGTGGAATACCTGCCTGACGCGCAGTGCATGCTCTTGGACGATGGCCGCTCGGTGGCGGCCTTCTTCGAGTTGCAACCACTGGCGACAGAAGGACGCGAGCCTGACTGGTTCGCGCAAGCGCGCGACGCCGTAGAAACCGCCCTGCAGGAAACACTCGATGAGCACGACGAGAGCCCCTGGGTCGTACAGTTCTATGCCCAGGACGAGCCCACCTTCGAGGCTTACCTCAACACACTGTCCGAGTACGTCCGCCCTCTCGCGCGTCACAGCATCTTCACGGACTACTACCTGCGTCTGACCGCCCGCCACCTGCAGGCGGTCAGCACGCCTGGCGGACTGTTCGACGACACCACCGTGACCCAGTTGCCCTGGCGTGGGCAGCACCGACGTACCCGGATGGTCGTCTACCGGCGCCTTCCCGCCACCGCGCGCCGCAGCCCTGTGTCAGCGCCTGAGCAGGATCTGAATGCAACCTGCGACCGCCTTATTGCGGCGCTTGCCAGCGCGGGTGTGTCCAGCACACGCCTGGACGCTGCCGCCATCCATGACTGGCTGCTGCGCTGGTTCAATCCCGATCCCACTCACCTGGGCCATACCGACGCCGACAAGGCACGCTTCTACACCCTGACCCGCTATCCGGACACGACACCACCCGACGCCTTGGAATTGGCCAGCGGGACCGATTTTGCGCAGCGCCTTTTCTTCACGCCACCTCGCTCAGACCGAACAACAGGGGTGTGGTACTTCGACGATCAGCCTCATCGCGTCCTGGTGGTTGATCGACTGCGTCAGCCTCCGGAAGCAGGCCACCTGAGCGGTGAGATGCGGCATGGTGAGGCCCTTAATGCGGTAATGGATCAGCTACCAGAGGGCACGGTGATGTGCTTGACGGTAGTCGCAACGCCACAGGATGGATTGGAAGCGCAGCTCAATACGCTGGCACGTAAGGCCGTGGGCGACACCCTCGCCTCCCTGCACACCCGCCAGGACGTCGAACAGGCCCGAGCCCTGATTGGCGGACAGCACAAGTTGTATCGAGGCGCGCTGGCGTTCTATGTGCGCGCACCGGCAATGGAGAGTCTGCGCCAACGCTGCCATACACTTAACAACGTGCTGCTGACGGCAGGCCTGCAGGTGGTACGCGAAGACGCGGAGGTGGCGCCGCTTAACAGCTACCTTCGTTGGCTACCCGCAGTCTTTGATCCTGCGGCCGACCGCCGGCATTGGTATACCCAGTTGATGTTCGTGCAGCACGTCGCGAACCTGGCCCCTGTCTGGAGCCGTAGTACGGGAACGGGTCATCCCGGCATCACCTTCTTCAATCGAGGCGGAGGTCTGGTGACCTTCGACCCGCTGAGCCGCCTTGATCGCCAGATGAACGCCCACCTGTTTCTGTTCGGTCCAACCGGGTCGGGCAAGAGCGCGACCTTGAATTACCTACTGCAGCAGGTGACCGCCCTGTACCGACCTCGATTATTCATCGTCGAGGCCGGTAACTCCTTTGGACTGTTTGCCGACTTCGCCGCCCGCCTGGGGTTATCCGTTCACCGCGTAACCCTCACACCGGGCAGCGGCATCAGCCTGGCCCCCTTTGCCGATGCTTGGCGACTGGTCACACCAACCATGACCGAAGCGCTCGACAGTACAGAGGGTGAGCATTCGGAGGCGTCGGATGAGCAACGTGATGTCTTGGGCGAACTGGAGATCATCGCGCGCCTAATGATCACCGGCGGTGATCCACGCGAGGACGCACGCATGACCCGCGCAGACCGAAGCCTGCTGCGTCAGTGCCTGTTGGCGACCGCCGAACGTTGTGTCGCACAGGGACAGCCCGTGCTGACCCGCGATTTCTGCGCCACGTTACGCGAGCAGGCGCGCGACGACGCCCTTCCCGAACCTCGACGCGCCCGCCTCTTGGAAATGGCCGAAGCCATGAGCCTGTTTTGTCAGGGCAGCGACGGCGAACTCTTTGATCGCCCTGGCACCCCGTGGCCTGAGGCTGACATCACCCTGGTGGATCTGGCGACCTTTGCCCGGGAGGGCTATGGCGCGCAGCTTGCCGTGGCCTACGTCAGCCTGATCAACGCCGTGAACAACCTGGCTGAGCGCGATCAGTTCCTGGGACGCCCTTTGATCAACGTCACCGACGAAGGACACATCATCACCAAGAACCCACTGTTGGCACCCTATGTGGTCAAGATCACCAAGATGTGGCGAAAGCTCGACGCCTGGTTCTGGCTGGCCACTCAGAATCTGGACGACTTGCCAGCAGCAGCCGAACCCATGCTCAACATGATCGAGTGGTGGATCTGCCTGTCGATGCCGCCCGATGAGGTCGAGAAGATCGCCCGCTTCCGCGAGCTGACGCCGGCACAGAAGGCCTTGATGCGCTCTGCGCGCAAGGAGGCGGGCAAGTTTAGCGAAGGGGTCATCCTGTCCAAGTCGATGGAAACGCTCTTTCGCGTGGTACCGCCTAGCCTCGTTCTGGCCTTGGCCATGACCGACCCGGAAGAAAAAGCTGAGCGCTACCGCTATATGCAACAGGACGGGCTCAGCGAATTGGACGCAGCGTTCAAAATGGCAGAGGCGCTTGACCAGCAGCGTGGCATTACCACGGCCCTCCTGGACCCTCCTAGGCCGCCGCCTAACTGAACAAGCGGCCGCTCAGGCAGACCTGTCGCTCATTATCCGCAGGGATGATCAGTCGCCGCACTGCCATAGGCTTTATAGAAAACGCATACCCTAATCTGCATGCTCCACCCAAGCGTGGCCAAATCGATTTATCCAAGCAAGGCGGTAATTTACCGTCAGCAGCAGCGGTGCTTTACATCCGTAAGGCTGGTTTCATGCTGGAAAATCCACCCGAAAGCATGCGAAACGCAAATCAGAGTTATGGGTTCGCGTGAGCAACGCTTTTGATCTTTCTACTCTTCGCTCACTTTTTTAAGCAATCTCGTATCGAGGCCAAACCGCTCCTGACTTTCCAACCGGTATGAGCCTTCTGCCAAATCGCAGCTCATGAGCAGATTCCACGAGTGTCGAGATACCGTGGAGGGGATGAGGACAAACGGATGCTTATCTAACAGGTTGTCCCCGAACTGACACTGATTCGGGGAAGGCCGGGCACCTGTTAACCAATTGGGGTTAGGAACGTCCTCGGGTTGCACGACCTTGATCAGGTCTGGATCAAGCACAGTGAAGCAAGTCAGCACATGCGGGACGATGTCCAGCAGGTCAAACCCGGTGTGGACCGCGACTTCCAAGATCGCGGTAGCAGGATCCGCAGCCGCGTACACAACGTGGCACCCCGGCGGATTCCATCGGCCACCCACCTTATGAGCTCCGATTCCTTTGTCCCATGTGTCCGCAAACTCAGCACGGTCGAGGCGCCAGGCATGCCACGCTCCCGACCAAGGCAAAGCATTCACTGATAGACCCCGTACTTAATTCGCTCTAGATAGTCTTCGACCGCCTGAAATCCCATCGGGTTATGGATGACATCTAAAGGAATGTCTCCGTCGAGATACTTACAGGGCCGACTCAACCACTGCTCTGCAAGCTGCTGGTCACCGAACACATTGATTGCGTCCTCTAGCACCTTGGCGTACTGAAACGCGACCGCGCTTTGAAGAGCATCCAGCCTTTCGGAGCGGCCTGAGCTGTTCTGGCGTTGCAGCGTACGGATCGATTTGCCAATGATGCGGCTGGTGATCTTTTTGTGCGCCAAAGGCTGATATGCCGAAATCAACGCATCTACGTCGTGACGGTGAAAGCCCTCTGTAGTGCGTTTGTAGATGTCGTAATCACTCAGCTGGCCAGCATCAATGTGGAGGAGAAACCATGTCGGCTTGGCTAGGTTATAGTCTTTGGTCGACCGGCTGGTGACAGTAGTCATGACAAAACCCTCTAGCGTCATTTGACATACACGGTACCGACATTTGGCGCATGATGCACTACACCTATGAGCAATTGCGCGCTGGCCTAGCGCTCATTCCAGCCTTTCGCAGCACGGGGCAGCGTGGTCCAGACCCGCTGCCAGTTGAGTTTTAGTTGAGCATCGATCACTGCAGCCCACAAAGGGTGTTCTCCGGTGCTGACCGCATGCGCACTCAAGCAAAACGTCGCTAAAAATCCGGTAAGGCCCGCTTCCCTATTCTTTCTGGTACTCGGCTTCGTCGTCTTTTGAACTAGGCATATCCCCGTGCCTGGAGACGACTGCCGCCATGCCCCATCGTAATGCCCGGTATCGCCCTACCTGTCTGGGACCCTTGGTCCTGGGGCTAGCCTGCCTTCGCGCAGAGGCTGCGGACGTTGTGGCCTATACGGACCGCCACCATCCACTTACCCAGACTCAAGGTGCCCGTGTCGTTCTGCTCGACGAGGCCTTGCGGCTGCAAGGAGAGCTTTCTCGAGACCTACCACCCAACCTTACGACTGCTGAACAAAGGGTTCGCCATCGTCTGGAACAGACGCCGGCCCTCGCCCCGCAACTGGCCAATGCCTACCAAGACCTCCTACAGGCCTGGCATCTGGGCCTTACTCACCTGCCGGCCGTAGTGGTTGATCACCGTTATGTCGTCTATGGCGATACGAACGTGGCCCGGGCCGTGGCACGTATCGAACGCCAGCAGGGCCGCCGGCCATGAAGCGTTCTGCTCGCCTGCGTCCTTTGCTGCTGGCCGGAACCCTTGCCAGCACGACCGCAGCACTGGCGCTGGATACCCCGACGATCGTGGCTTCGGTGGCCTCACCCGACTGCCTGCAGTACCGCGTTGTCGGCATCTGCTACTGGCTTTACTGCACCTTAGGCGGCTGTAGCGTCCGCACCTCGCTCAAAGTCAGGCATTACGTTCCGGACGCCGTCGTTGCCAGCTATTCGAACACCGGTGAAAACCCGTGGCACGCCCTGCGTGCGCTGAGTCCGACGACGTCCATGGCGCGCTCAGGCGGCGCAGGAACCAGCGCCGATGCTCATGAAAACAACCTCGCCCTGTTCAAGAATGCGGATGTGATCGGTCATCCCGGCGCTGCCGCCCTGGGTCAGTATGCCGGCCAGTTTGGCTACACCTGCGGTGGCGCCGGGACGCCTTTCAAACCCTATTTGCTCAGCACCCTCGATACCCTGGCCTGGCGATATGGCGTACCCGAGCGCGCCTATCCTGAAGCGGTGTCGCCCGGCCTACGGGAGATTGGCACCCGCGCGCAGGCCAACCTCTGGAGCACCGTCTATCCCCGGACCGGCTTTGTGCATCAAGCCGATGACTACAAGGGCGCTGCCGTCATCGCCCAGCGCGCAGGCGATATCGTCACACGGGAGGGACAGCCCCACGTCTACCAGCCGCTGCGGGCGCAGCCGCAACCGGGTTACTGGCCTGCCGGCCCGCTCAAAGAGGGCGATGCCCAAACCGGTAGGTGGCAGCCCTTGGCGCCTCGGCTTTCGTCCACCTGCGTGGTGTTCCCACATGACCAAGCAGGGCCACAGGCCATGCAGGGCGACTACGCCTGGGCGTTGTGGCGCCCCTATGCCTGCTGTGAGCGCCAGGGCCAGGTGCTGCTGGGCAGCCAGGACTTTCTGTAGCGATCTCAGTAGGTATCTCCATGACCCCTCCTCATCGAATGGGCCTTTGGCGGGCTCTGCACCTCGTCACAGGCATGCTGCTGCTCACCAACAGTGGCGCGCAATCACTTCGCCTGGATAACACAGGTATCAACCTCAGCGGACCGGTCTTCAGTGACGAGGTGTTCTACAGCATTGGCGGCGGCCGGGCGGTGTCCATGAGCCCGGCGGGCAACATGGAGAGCTTGGGTGTGGGCGTTGGCTGGAACAGCAACCTGGTCTGTGGCGACATGAGCCTGTCGACCACGGTGCAAAATCAGCTCAATGGCGTCACCAACGGCTTTCACAGCCTGATGAACAACGTCATCCAGAACGCCACCAGGGCAGTGGCCTCACTGCCCGCGCTCATCATCCAACGGGCAGATCCTGCCCTGTATAACCTCCTCACCAACGGCATCCTGCAGGCGCGCCTGGACTTTGATCGCTCCAAGGCCAGTTGCCGCGCCCTGGCCGGTCGCATGGCAGATCTCGCAGGCGGAAGCGCCGGATGGGATCAGCTAGCCGAAGGCATGGCGCTCAAGCAAACCCTTGCCAGTCGCGACGGAGTGTCCGCGGTCGAGCAGGCTGAAACGCGCGGGGGTCAGCAGGGCGTGCCGTGGGTGGCCGGCGCGCCAGCAGGAGGACGTGATCAGCCCCCAATTCGCCTGATCAGCGATGTGACCCGGGCAGGCTACAACCTGCTCAACGGGCGAAGTGCTCAAGAGACCACCGACCTGGACCCCGCGCAGTGCCACGACCGGTTGATCTGTCAGGTCTGGCCGTCGCCCCACGCCGCGACAGCCTGGGCCAATCGAGTCTTAGGAGAGCGCGAACTTAGAACCTGTACGCAGTGCACCAAGACCCAAACCACACCCGGCGTAGGCCTGACGCCGCTGATCCAGGAGGAGTACGACAAGGTCCTGCGCACGCTGCGCGACCTCGTGGCAGGCACCACGCCCACCACCTCCGAGCACCTTACCGCTGCGGGTAGCCGCGCATTGCCCGTCACCCGAGGTGTCATCGAGGCCTTACGCGATGAGCCGGACCGAGATGTACTAAGCGAGCGTCTTGCCTCCGAGGTGGCCTTGTCACGCGTCGTGGAGCAAGCGCTGTTGCTCCAGCGGTTGCTGCTGACCGGTCTCAAGGAGCCCAACGTCGCCGCAAATGAGATCGCCACGCGCACCCTTCGTACCGAGCAGGAAACCCTGACCCAGGAGGTCGGTAACCTGAAGACCGAGCTGGAGCTGCGCAGGACGCTGACGACCAATGCGGCGTCGCGTGTGGTCGATCGCCAACGCGAACGCGCCGCTCGCTCAAGCGGCATCTTCCAGGGTGATGCCGCGCCCCGCCGCCTGGATGTGATTCAGGCCCCTCAGGAGGATGCGCCATGAGGCAACTTATTTGGCGTGCGGTCCGCAAACAATGCCTGCGGCGTCGCTCACTGGCCGCGCTGGTGCTCCTGGTGGTGCTCCTCCTGGCACCGCAATTCGGCCAACCTTCCCTAGACCGACTACAGGTCTGGACCGCTTGGGTGGAGGCGCACGCGATGCTCCTGTTGTTGTGGCGGCTGTGCCTGTATGGCCTCACGGTGTGGGGCTGGTATGGGCTGCACCAACGGGTACGCGCCCGCGAAGGGTCATCACGCGGCGTGATACGTCTGTACCTGCTGGAAGGCCTGGCCCTGTCGACACTGGCGGTTGCGGAATGGCGCCTTTGGGCCCACGCCGTGTAGTGAGGACACCTTGTCATGACGCTCTACACCACGGACTACCTTGAGTACTACCTCACCCTGGTCGGCTGGCTTATCCATAACGGCATCTGGAATCTCTTGCTGGCCAGCGGTCTCTTTGCGCTGCCCTTTCTGCTGATCGTGGCCCAGGAATGGCTACACGCTCGTACAGTCAGTGCGGATGAAAGCCAGCAGAGCCTACTGTCCAGCCGGCGCATCGAAAGCCGCATGCTCCTGGCGATCGGCATCATCGCCTTTGCAGCGATTCCCATGATCCCGGTATCGCTGAACACCCTTCAGTTTGATACGACCCGATCCCGCCAATGCCAAGCCGATGTTGCGGCCCCTGCCAAGACCGGCTGGGCCCTGAGCTATACCCAGCTCAATGGACAGCAGGCCCTGATACCGGTCTGGTGGTTCTTTGTGCACGCGCTGTCAAAGGCTGTGACCGGTGCGGCCATCGCGGCCATTCCCTGCGGCACGGACTTGCGACAGATCCGTATGGAGCTCGATGCCACACGCATTGCCGATCCACTGCTCGCACAGGAAGTAGCCGACTTCACCCGTGAGTGCTACGGCCCTTCGCGCGCCCGGCTGTTCATGCAGCGCCCTGGCCTGGCTGCGGATCAGCGTTATGACGTTACCTGGATCGGCTCTCGCTACTTTCTCAACTCACCCGGCTTTTATGACATCGACCGGGCGCGTGCCCCACGCGCCGCCTGGCCTTACGAAGCGACGCGTGATGCAGGCCTGGCACCGGGTCCCAACGGCGCAGGCTATCCAACCTGTCGCCAATGGTGGTCCGATCCAGGACGGGGGCTGCGCGAGCGATTGCTGACACAGGTTGATGCCGGCCTGCTGAACCGTCTGGCGCAGTGGGCAGGCTTTGTCTCCCGGCAGACCGTAGACGATGCGGTCATACGCGCTGTCGTCGCGCCGCGCCAGCAGAAGCTGAATCAGGGTCAGGTCTACACCGACTATGGCGGCCAGGTGGATATGTCGCTGCCTAACATGGCCGCCCGTTTGGCCGGAGACACGGGATTGGCCTTGGGATCCCTGGGGTTCTTTCCCGCTATGGACGTCGTGCGTCAGGCACTGCCGATGGTGCTGTCGCTGCTAAAAATGGCGCTGGTGATTGGCCTTCCCTTGCTGCTGGTCATAGGCACCTACGACCTCAAGACCACGCTGACGCTCAGCACCGTGCAGTTCGCGCTCTTCTTCGTGGAGTTCTGGTTTCAGTTGGCCCGTTGGCTCGACAGCACCATCCTGGATGCCCTCTATGGTTGGGGCTTTGGCGCCGGACGTCCCTACCGCAACTTCGATCCGCTGATTGGCCTGAACAACGCCTTCGGTGACCTGTTGTTGAATTTCGTCATGGCCACGATGTTTATCGCCTTTCCAACGTTCTGGATAACGGCTCTGACCTGGGCAGGCCTACGGGCCGGTGCGGCCCTTCAGGCACTGGCGAGCGGTACCCAGGATGCGCGCCGCGCTGGCGCCAGAGGGACGGACGCCGTTCGGCAGGGGATGCGCTGATGGCCATTGGACCTGCCACTACGTCACACAGACTCCGCAAGTAAGCGGCTCAGATCTATTACACCCCAGGAGCGCTCACCATGTTTATGCGTTGGCGTCGCCACTTCCATGCGGCCGTATCGTCGGCCTCTAATACCTCAGCCTTAGCGAGTAATGGCTTGCATCACCCTCTACCCGGCGCGGAATTACTGGAGCGCCCCGAACGCCAGACGTTGATGGACCAGATCTGGCAGCGAACCGCCGTATCCCGTGAGCAATTTGATCGCTTGTACCGGACGCCACTGCAGCGCTACGCCGAGTTGGTCCAGGCCTTTCCGGTATCCCTGGACGGGCCGTACCGCTATGCAGGCGGCATGCTCGACCACGCCCTGCAACGGGTCTGCTATGCGCTGCGTCTGCGTCAGGCTTGCCTGCTACCAATCGGTGCGCCGCCCGAGGAGCAGGCAGCGCAAGCTGAAGCCTGGACGGCGGGCGTTGCCTATGCAGCGCTCCTGCAGGACCTTGGCAAGCTGGTGGTCGATCTGTGCGTGGAACAGGACGACGGTTCACTGTGGTACCCCTGGCAAGGTCCGCTGCGTCGGCCTTACTGCTACCACTACCTGCCTGAACAGCCTTATCGCCTTCACAGCGCTGCCACTGCCCTGATGTACAGCCACGTCCTGGATACAGACCTGCTCGCCTGGCTCCGTGGCTATGAGACGCTGTGGACGAACCTGCTTTTCATGATTAGCGGTCAGGAAGCGCAGGCCGGGATCCTGGGCGACCTGACCTTCCAGGCCTCCCAAGCGGTCATGGACCAAGCCACCTGTTGAATCGGGCGCTAATTGGCGCGCAAGCTTCACGATTCCGACAGGTGGCCTTGGGCACCATAATCTAGCGTTCACTGGGCGCTAGATGCCTACAGGAAAAACACCGCAGATACCAGCAGTGAACTGTCGTAGTACACCTAAATGAGCTGACACCAAACCAGACCGTCCGCGAACTACCGATATCATTCCCACCTGATTATGAAAAGGTCGTTAAGTGCCATTGCGCCGGTCGATCTTCCGATTCAGGATGATCGACGTCTGGGTCTGCTTGACCCCCTCCAGATTACCGATGCGGTCGAGCAGTTCGTCGAGCTTTTCGTGGGTGGTGCAGCGCAGGAAGGCCAGGTAGTCGAACTGGCCGCTGACCGAGGAGACTTCCTCGACCTCGACCATCTTTTCCAGGGCGCGGATGACGCCGGCGGTGCTGCGCGGCAGGACGCTGATGGCGCAGTAGGCGCGCACGGCGGCCTGTTCCAGTTCGGAGCCCAGGCGCAGGCCGTAGCCCTGGATGATGCCGTCGCGCTCCAGGCGCGCCAGGCGGGTGACCACCGTGGTGCGCGCCAGGCCCAGCTGGCGGGCCAAGGTGGCGTTGGAGGCGCGGGCGTTCTGCTGCAGCAGGTGAATGAGCTGCCAGTCGGTCGGATCGAGTTTGGTGAACATCGTGGCTGCCTGCCAGGGGCGGACGTCGGGGGCAGAGGCCACCGACGCGGAAGCCGTCATTCTAGGCGGGGCGGCCAAGGGCAGCCAGGGCGGCGTCCAGGGATTCGCGCTGCTGGCGCTCGTACAGCGCCATCTCGTCGAGCACCGGCGCGCCCAGGGCGGCCTCGAAGGCGGCGCGATTGCCGCCGCTCTGGTATTCCTGCTGGCTGCCGGCACCCAGGTTGGACTGGAAGATGCCCGCGGCGCTGACCGGCAGGAAGTCTTCGTAGGTGATGGGATCGGCGAGGAGCTGGCCGGCGGCGATCAGGGCGTCGGGATCGCGGCTATCGCTAGCCGCTTGGCTGCCGGATACGGCGCGATAGCGGAACCAGGCCAGGCCCTGGCGGCGCAGCTCGTCCCAGTTGTCGGGCAGCGCCTGGAACACCTCGGCCAAGACCGTTGCGTAGTCACTGCCGGCCGCCTTGCTGCGCTGGCGGACCTCCTGCAGCAGTTCGTCGTAGCGCTGGCGACCGGCCGGCGTGAGGGCGATACCGCGCTGTTCAATTTCGCCGAAGCGCGCCGTGTGCGACCCCTGCACCTCGCCCTGGAACAGGATGGGTTCTTCCAGCGCCTTGAAGCTGGTCTGGCGCAGCAGGATGGGGCACTGGCGGCGGGGCGGGCCTTCGATGGTTTCCTTGGGTGCGATGCCACGGGCGGGCATCCGCGCCTGGACGGCGTCGATGTCGAGGGTTCGCGGGGTCAGGTGGTTGATGTGCGGGCCCTTGAAACAGACCACGTCGGCGATCAGTCGATGGGCGTCGTGCAGGCGCTTATAGAGGCTGGCGTCGACATTGGCCTCGCGGTGCCAGCGAAAGGTCTCCAGGGCTTCCTGGACGAAGGCATCGGCTTCCGCACCCGTCAGCCCGCCCTGGGCCTCGGCGCGCTCGATCAGTTCCAGCGCGCCCGGGGTGAAGATGCGGCGCTCGTTCAGCACCCTTTCGGCCAACTGGCGCAGCTCGGCGTCTTCGATCAGCTCCAGGCGCAGCAGTGAGGTGAAGACGCGAAACGGATTGACCTGCAGGGCGGCCGGCGCGACCGGGCGGAAGGCGGTGGAATGCACCGGCACTCCGGCCACGCTGAGGTCGTAATAGCCGACCGGCCGCATGCCCATCACGGCGAACAGGCGGCGCAGGGTGGCCAGCTCGGCGGCGGTGCCGACGCGGATGGCACCGTGGCGCTCCAGATCCAGGCGCTCCGCGGAATCCCCGGCGAAGCCCGGCTGTCCGGCGTTCACCTCGGCGACCAGTTCCAGCAGGGTGCCGTACTGGGGCACCTCCTGGCGATACATCGCCGACATGGCCTGGGAAAAGCGGGTGCGGATCAGATCCGGGGAAAGCAGCGACGCGGCGGTCATGGGAGCAGCTCCTGGCTCAGGCTAGAAGCCGATTTCGACATGCCCGCGCGGGCTGCTCAAGCGATCTTTGCTCATTGGATCATTCCCCGGGGGAATGGGCGGACTGCCCTAGTGATCCTTGTGCTGGGTCTTGGGCTTCTTCACATGATCGGCGCCGGTATTGCTGCCCGAACCGCCGCTGGAGCCGTTGTCGGCCGCGCCGACGCCGGTGCTGGGCGCTTTCTCCATGCCATGGGTGCTGGTGGGATCGGGCCGCGCGGGGGTGGCCGGGGGATTGGTCGGGCTGGTCTGGGCCAGGGCGGCGCCGGACAGGCCGAGGCCCAGGATCAGGGCGGGAAGCAGGGGAAGCGTGCGCATGGGAGGACTCCTCTGGACGGATTCACTCCCCTTTAGGCACCTCCCGCGCAGGGAGGTGCCGCACCGCGGATCAGCTACCGCTGGTGCTGGTCTTGTGGACCTTCTTGTGCGCCACCTTCTTGTGGTGGGTGGTGGCCTGCTTGCCGGTCTTGGCCGGGCTGCTGGTCGCGGCAGGCGGCGTGGCCGGATCGGCGGGCGCCGTCTGGGCGAAGGCGGCAGAGGTGGCCAGCAGGCCGGCGAGGGTCAGGCAGAGGGTGGTGCTTTTCATGGAAGTCACTCCTTCGGTGGCTGATTGCAGGTTCAGTTAGCCGCCTTTCGCCCGGCAAATCCGTGTCCTCGTCCACAGCCAGGGCCATTGGTAACAAGATATTTCAATCGACTGCCAAGGCGTTAACAGTCTGACGACCTCTTCGCCAGGGTCCCGGCTTGGGCATAATGCCGGGACGCCCCCCTGATCGTAGCCGCGCATGCCCAAGAGTCCTCACCTTCCCAAGCGCCCCCGCTGGAGCAGCCTGCTGCTGCTGGCCCTGGGTCTGACGCTGCTGCTGATTCCGCTGCGCTACGCGGCCCAGCACTATTACGAGGCGCAACTGGGCGAGCAGAACGGCCAGACCCTGGATCTCTATGTCGCCAACCTGCTGGGCACGCTGCGGCGCTACGAGGTGCTGCCGGACCTGCTGGGCGATCTGCCGGTGCTGCGCCATGCCCTGGAAGGCCAGGGCGACAGCACGGCCCAGGACGCCGCCAGCCAGATGCTGGAAGACATCCGCCAGCGCACCGGGGCGGACGTCATCTACCTGATGCAGGACGACGGTACCTGCCTGGCCAGCTCCAACTATCGCCAGGCGGACAGCTTCGTCGGTCGCGACTTCTCCTTCCGGCCCTATTACAAGGCGGCCATGCAGGGCCAGCCGGGGCGCTTCTTCGGTCTCGGCACCACCTCCAGCAAGCGCGGCTACTATTTCGCCGCCGCCGTGCGCGATGGCACGCGGGCCATTGGCGTGGTGGTGGTCAAGGTCGACCTGGACAGCGCGGAAAAGCTCTGGGGCAATGCGCCCGAGCAACTGCTGGTCACCGATGACCTGGGCGTGGTCATCCTGACCTCCCATGACGCCTGGCGCTTTCGCGCCACCCATCCGCTGGACGAGCGCCAGCGCGAGCAGGTCAATGCCAACCGGCCCTACCCCACCACCAATCCGGCGCCCCTGACCCTGGTGCCCGGCGATTGGCTGACCCAGACCCGCAACCTCGACGAGGTCGGCTGGAACGCGCGGATCCTGGCGCCGCGGGAAATGGTCGAGCGCCAGGTGCGCAGTGCCCTCTACGTCGGCGCGGCCACCCTACTGGCGCTGCTGCTGTTGCTGGTGGTCATGACCTTGAGACGGCGCCACTTCATCGAGCGCCTGGCGCTGGATGCCCGGGCCAAGCGTGACCTGGAGCTGAACGTGGAGGAGCGCACCCGCGACCTGCAGACGCTCAACGCGCGGCTGCAGCAGGAGGTGCACGACCGCGAGCAGGCCCAGCGCGAACTCATGCGCGCCCAGGACGAAGCCGTGCAGGCCGGCAAGCTGTCGGCGCTGGGGACCATGTCGGCCAGCATCAGCCACGAACTCAACCAGCCGCTGGCGGCCATCCGCAGCTACACGGAAAACGCCGTCGTATTGCTCGACCACGATCGGCTGGACGATGCCCGCGGCAATCTCAAGCTGATCGGCGAGCTGACCACGCGGATGGCCAACATCATCGCCCACCTCAAGGCCTATGCCCGTGGCGCCCGCCGTGCGCCGGAGAGCGTGGTGCTGCAGGGCGCCCTGGAAGACGCCCTGGCGCTGGTCGCCGCGCGGCGCCGGGCCATGCAGGTGGAGCTGATTCGCGACCTGCCCGATGCGCCGCTGTGGGTGCAGGCCGGCGAAACCCGCCTGCGGCAGATCATCAGCAACCTGCTGAGCAATGCCCTCGACGCCCTCGCGGAAAAGACCAGCACCCGCCGGCTGTGGCTGACCACCAGCATCGACGAGCGCGGCGTGACCCTGATCCTGAGAGACAACGGTCCGGGCTTTTCCAGCGAGGCCCTGGCCCGCGCCCACGAACCCTTCTTCACCACCAAGGCCACCGCCCAGGGCCTCGGCCTGGGCCTGGCGATCTGCGATAACCTGTTGCGGACCCTCGGTGGCCACCTGCACCTGTCCAACCATGGCGACGGTGGCGCCGAGGTACGTCTCTATCTGCTGCACGGCAAGCCGGGGGTCGCCTCGGTGCCCCAGGAAGAAGTCCGCGGTTGACCGTCAGCCCTCTACCTTAGGTCCCAGTCATGAGTGCCCTGCCCCCCTTCGATCCCGCCAGCCAGATCCTGCTGATCGACGACGACGCCCACCTGCGCCTGGCGCTGAGCCAGACCCTGGACCTGGCCGGTTTCAAGGTGACGACCCTGGCCGATGCCCGCGAGCTGGAGCTGGCGGCCGTGCGCGACTGGCCCGGCGTGGTGGTCAGCGACATCCGCATGCCCGGCATCGATGGCCTGGAGTTGCTGGCCCAGCTGCACCAGCGTGACGCCGAATTGCCGGTGGTGCTGATCACCGGCCACGGCGACGTGCCCCTGGCGGTGCAGGCCATGCGCGCCGGCGCCTATGACTTCCTGGAAAAGCCCTTCGCCAACGATGCGCTGATCGACAGCGTGCGCCGCGCCCTGGGCGCCCGCCACCTGGTGCTGGAAAACCGCAGCCTGCGCCTGGCCCTCGCCGAGCGTCATGAACTCCAGACCCGGCTGATCGGCCAGACCCCGGGCATGGCCCGGCTGCGCGACCAGATCGGCGCCCTTGCCGCGACCCAGGCCGATGTGCTCATTCATGGCGAGACGGGCGCCGGCAAGGAGGTGGTGGCCCGCGCCCTGCACGACCTGTCGAATCGTCGCGACGGCCCCTTCGTCGCCATCAACGCCGGCGCCCTGGCCGAATCCGTGGTGGAGAGCGAACTCTTCGGCCATGAACAGGGCGCCTTCACCGGCGCCCAGAAAAGACGCATCGGCAAGTTCGAATACGCCAGCGGCGGCACCCTCTTCCTCGACGAGATCGAGAGCATGAGCCTGGATGTCCAGGTCAAGCTGCTGCGCCTGCTGCAGGAGCGCAAGGTCGAACGCCTCGGCTCCAACCAGCAGATCCCGCTGGATATCCGGGTGGTCGCCGCCACCAAGGAAGACCTGCGCCAGGCCGCCGACCAGGGTCGCTTCCGCGCCGACCTCTACTACCGGCTCAATGTCGCCACCCTGCGCATTCCCGCCCTGCGCGAGCGCAGCGAAGACATCCTGCCGCTGTTCCGCCACTTCGCCCTGGCCGCCGCCCAGCGCCATGGCACGCCGTTGCGCGAAGCCGATGCCGAGCAGCGCGCAGCCCTCATCGCCCACAGCTGGCCGGGCAACGTGCGCGAATTGCAGAACGCCGCCGAGCGCTTCGCCCTGGGGCTGGAGCTGGCGCTGGACAACAGCGCCTATGCGCCCCTGGCGCCCATGACGGCGCCGCCCGTGGCCGCGGCCCCGTTGCTGGCGGCGCCCGCCGCGGCAGCCCAGGCCGCCGGGCTGGGCGAACAGGTCGAGGCCTTCGAGCGCGAACTCATCCAGCGCGAACTGGCCCGGCCCCACGCCTCCCTGCGCAGCCTGGCCGAAGCCCTCGGCCTGCCGCGCAAGACGCTCTCCGACAAGCTGCGCAAGCACGACCTGCAATTCACCGGCGGTGCGGCGGACGAAGGCGACTAGGCCAAGGTCGGCTGGTCGCGCCTGTCCAGGAGTGGCAGAGTGCGAGACTTAGGCGTACGCCCAAGGAGACCTTCTTGACCTCGCTCATGCTCGCAGAAGCCGCCGCCAGTGGCGCGGCGGTCGCCCGCCAACTGGCGACCATCGACCAGGCCCTGGCGGCCCTGGCCGACGACCTCAGGGCCAATCCGCCACAGCTGGCGCTGACCGTGGCGCGTGGCAGCTCGGACCATGCGGCCAGTTATTTCGCCTACCTGGCGATGGCCCACCTGGGGCTGCCGGTGCTGTCCCTGCCGCCCTCGCTGGTGACCCTGCGCCAGGCGCCGCTACGGGTCGAAGGCCAGCTCGCCCTGGGCTTTTCCCAGTCCGGACGCAGTCCCGACCTGATCGAGACGCTGTCCGCCCTGGATCGCTACGGCGCCCGCACCGCGGCCCTGGTCAACGAGATCGACTCGCCGCTGGCCCTGGCCTGCCGCCATGCCATCGGTGTGCAGGCCGGTCCCGAGCGCAGCGTCGCCGCCACCAAGAGCTTCATCGCCACCCTGGCCGCCGCCGCCCGGCTGATCGCCCACTGGCAGCAGGACGAGACCCTGCTTGCCGCTGGAGTCGCCTTGCCCGAGGCCCTGGATCGCGCCGCCGAACTGAGCTGGGCGCCGGCCCTGACCGTCCTGCGCGACGCCGAGCGCTGCATGGTGGTCGGCCGCGGGCCGGGCTTCGCCATCGCCCAGGAGGCCGCGCTCAAGCTCAAGGAAACCTCGGCGCTGCAGGGCGAGGCCTTCAGCGGCGCGGAATTGCAGCACGGTCCCCTGGCGCTGGTGGAGCGTGGCTATCCGCTGCTGATCTTTGCCCTGCGCGGCCCCGAACAGGCCGGTCTGCTGCAACTGGCGCGGGACCTGCGCGCACGCGGTGCGCGGGTGCTGCTGGCCGCGCCGGACGAGATCGCCGAGCGCGACCTGCCCCTCGCCGTCGCCGGTCATCCGGACCTGGACGGCCTGCTGGCGATCCAGAGCTTCTATCGCCTGGCCGCACTGCTGGCCGAGGCCAGGGGCCAGGACCCGGACCAGCCGCGCCACCTGCGCAAGGTCACCCTCACCCGCTGAGGCGGCGATCGCTCGTCCAGGCGCTGCCGCTTGCAGAGCGCCTGGATTACCCGCTCCATCCAAAGAGCTAAGTCTTTGGAGCTAGCCGCCGACGGCTGGTCGACGGGTAATCTGCCAAGCGGTCCACAGAGCCGGTAAGTCGCTGGAAATCGGTCAGTTTTTTCTTGTCGCCCCCGGCGATTTGTCTCAGCGTTCGCGCAACGGATGATGAGACAGCCCATATGGACATGCGCGCGATACCTGCGAGCAAGGTCTGCCTGACGACGAGAAACGTCCTCCTGGCAGAACTGCTCAAACCCTTTCTCGAAGAACGCCACGGCATCGAGCTCAGCTGCGCCCGCGAGCTGGAAGCGGCCGGCGAGACCAGCCTGGTGCTGGTCGATCTCGGCAGCGTGCCCGAGGCGCCACTGGAGCGCTGGCTGGAAAGCCTGGCGCCGGCGGTCACCGTGGCCTTTCTCAACGCCAGCCTCGAGCAGGCCCTGCCCTGGGTCGAGCGCTTTCCCGCCATCCAGGGCGTGTTCGCCCCCCAGGCCAGCCGCGACCAGCTGCTGCAGGGGCTGGGCGCACTGCTGGCCGGCGAGGACTGGCTGCCCCGCGCCATCCTCGCCCACCTGCTGCGGCGCTCCCGCGAGCGCCCCAGCATCGCCGCCGACGGCCTGACCCGGCGCGAGCGGGAGATCCTCCGGCTGGTCGGGCGCGGGCTGTCCAACGCCGCCATCGGCGAGGCGCTGTGCCTGAGCACCCACACGGTCAAGAGCCACATGCACAACCTGCTGCGCAAGACCGGCGCGGCCAATCGCGCCGAGGCGGCGCTGCGCTTCCATGCCGGGCAGGACCTGCCGGGATGAAGGCAGCCTGGCTGCTGCTCGGCCTGCTGCTGGCCGGACCGCTGCGGGCCGAGGGCGAGCTGATCCAGGGACTGCTGGTGGACAACACCATCTCCCGCTTCGGCCACGACTTCTATCGCCACTTCGCCGACCGCCTGACCGATACCACCGACCTGGACTTCAACCTGGTGGTGCGCGAACGGCCTTCGGCGCGCTGGGGCAGCCTGGTCTGGGTCGAGTACGAGCAGCGGCTGCTCTACCGGCAGTTCATTCCGCCGAACAACAGCGAACTCAAGGATGCCGCCTACGCCGCGGCGGACCAGGTCCACGAGGGCATCACCCGCCGGCGCCTGGAAAATCTGCTGCAGGACACTTTCGACATGGATAAGGACGAGTTATGAACGCGCACGCCTGGAAGGCCCTGCCCCTGCTCTGCACTCTGGGCGTCGCCCCGGCCATGGCGACCGAGCTGGTCTACTCGCCGGTGAATCCGTCCTTTGGCGGCAATCCGCTCAATGGCACCTACCTGCTGAACAACGCCACCGCCCAGGATCGCCACAAGGATCCCGACCTGCGCAGCAGCGCCAGCAGCCAGTCGCCCCTGGAACGCTTCACCAGCCAGCTGGAATCGCGGCTGCTGTCCCAGGTGCTGACCGACATCAAGGACGGCAACTCGGGCACGCTGTCCACCGACCAGTTCATCGTCAACATCGTCGACGATTCCGGCAACCTGACCGTGCAGATCACCGACCGCGGGACCGGGGAGATTTCGGAAATCTCCGTCAACGGCTTCAACCAACCCTGAGCACGGATGCCTGCCATGAACGCCTTTTCCCTGGCGGCGGCCCTGACCGCCGCCCTCGTCCTGACCGGCTGCGTGCGCGACCCCATGCCCGCCGAACAGAACGCCGCCCCGACCCTGACGCCGCGCGCCTCCACCTACTATGACCTGCTGGCGCTGCCGCCACCCAAGGGTCCGCTGGTGGCCGCCGTCTACGGCTTCCGCGACCAGACCGGGCAGTACAAGCCCAATCCGGCCAGCTCCTTTTCCACCGCCGTGACCCAGGGCGCCGGCAGCATGCTGGTGGACGCCCTGCAGGCCAGTGGCTGGTTCGTGGTGCTCGAACGCGAGGGCCTGCAGAATCTGCTGACCGAACGCAAGATCATCCGTGCCACCCAGAACAAGCCGGACCTGCCGGAGAATCTGCAGCAGGCGCTGCCGTCGCTGCAGGCGGCCAACCTGCTGCTCGAAGGCGGCGTGGTGGCCTACGACACCAACGTCCGCAGCGGCGGCGAAGGAGCCCGCTACCTGGGCATTGGCCTGTCCGAGGAGTACCGGGTGGATCAGGTCACGGTCAATCTGCGTGCCATCGATACCCGCAGCGGTCGGGTGCTGGCCAATGTCATGACCTCTAAGACCATCTATTCCATCGGGCGCCAGGCCGGGGTCTTCAAATTCATCGAATTCAAGAAGCTGCTCGAAGCCGAGTCCGGCTACACCACCAACGAGCCGGCGCAGCTGTGCGTGCTCTCGGCCATCGAGGCGGCGGTCGCCCATCTGGTCGCCCAGGGCGTGGAGCGGCGCCTGTGGCTGGTGGCCGACGGTCGCGATCCGCGGGATCCGGCGCTGACCAAGTACCTGGAGCCGACCCGGCGCTAGGGATTAAGCCGCCGGCCCCGCGGGATTCGCTCCCTGGAGCGATAGCGATGGGCCAGGCGGCTCCGGACAATGCCAGGCGGAGAATCTTAGGCAATGACGGTGACAGAGATGCGCAGCCCAACCCGCGGCCTGGCCGTGGTCCTCGCCCTGGCACTCGGCCTGGACACCCTGGCGTCGGCCGCCGATCTCATGGAGACCGGCGACCTGGGTCAGGCCCCAGCGGCCGGGCGCGACGCCGTCATCCGCCAGCTCGGCGTAGGCAACCAGGCGCTCATCGACCAGCGCGGCACTGCGCTGCGCGCCCAGGTGGCCCAGAGCGGCGCCGCCCAGGAAGCCCGCATCCTGCAGGATGGAACGGAACTGAGCGCGGTCATCCTCCAGGGCGGCTACGGCAACGTCGCACGCATCGAGCAGGTCGGCAGCGGCAACCAGGCCGACATCCTGCAACTCGGCGTCCAGGGCAACGCACGCATCGAACAGCACGGCTCGGGCCTGTCCAGCCGCATCGTCCAGTACGGAAGCAACCAGAACACGGTGGTACGTCAGTACCGCTGATGGCACTCATGGAGATCAGACAGATGTTTCTACTCAGGCCCCTGGCCGCCCTGACGCTGGCCCTCGTGGCCACCAACGCCCTCGCCCAGAACAGCACCGCCCTCGTCCAGCAGGACGGCACCAGCGGCACCCTCACCCTGGACCAGAGCGGCGCCGGCAATAGCGCGTCCCTCTATCAGCTGCAGGGCGAAGGCAACGCGATCAGCGTGGTCCAGACCGGCGCCAGCAGCGCCACCATCACCCAGGGCGGCGACATCTACGGCTATGCCCAGGGTAACGTGGCGACCCTGCGCCAGGAAGGCGGCAGCAGCGTCCATAGCCTGGCCCAGGACGGCTTCGGCAACCAGGCCACCATCAGCTCCGTGGGCAGCAACAGCGGCACCCTGGTCCAGTCGGCCTCCAGCGCCCAGCTGACCCTGGAGCAGAACGGCGACAACAACCAGGTGCGTGTCGACCAGAGCGGCGATGCCGTGACGGCCACCCTCGCCCAGTCCGGCACCGACAACCGCATCGACCTGACCCAGCAGGGCTACTCGGTCGACACCGTGGAGCTGACCCAGCGTGGCCAGGCCAATGTCGCCACGGTGCTCTCCTCCGGCAAGTTCAACGAACTGACCTTTACCCAGGACGGCAATCGCAACACCCTGAACGTCGACCAGGCCGGCCGCGGCAATCGCTTCAGCGGCAGCTCCACCGGCGACGACAACCTGGCCAGCGTCACCGTCCAGGGTGACAGCAACCAGACCAGCATCGTCCAGAGCGGCAACGGCAACGAGGCGCGTCTCGGCGTCACCAGCGCCATCAGCACGGCCAGCGTCAGCCAGGTCGGCGACAGCAACCGCGCGAGCATCCTGCAGACCTCGGCCAACTTCAACGGCTTCAACGACAGCGCGCGGATCTCGCAGAGCGGCTTCGGCAACAGCGCCACCATCAACCAGCGGTGACGCGCGCCACCTGGCTGCTCGCGGCCCTCCTGCCCCTGGCGGGCGGCGCCGCGGCCAGCGCCCGTCTGGAGTTGCAGCCGCAACCGGCGGGCGCTCAGGTACAGCTGTGCTTTACCGGCGAAGACACACCCCTGAGCTACGAACTCGTCATCGAATTGCACGGACCGGGTGGTGTCGCCCGCACCCGTCAGGCCGGCGCGGCTAGGGGTGACGGTTGCCCGGTCACCACGCGCCTGGGCGCCGCACCGGGCAGTCTGATCGAGGCGACGCTGAGTTGGCAGCGGCAGGGGCAGGCGCAGCCTGTCATCGAGCGACGGCTGCAGCTGTAGCTCAGCGCAAAGGTTCCACGTGGAACCTGGGCTACAGGGTCAGCGGCAATTCCAGCGGGGTCTGCTGCCGCGCCGCCAGGCGCTGCTGGAATTCGGCCGGGTCGTGAATCAGCACGTCCTGGCCGGCAAAGGCCTGGGCGGCGATCAGTCGTGACAGCCAGAAACGCACGCAGGCGACGCGCAGCAGCACCGGCCACAGCTCGGCTTCGCGCGGCGTGAAGTGACGATCGGCGGCATAGGCCGCCAGCAGCGCCCGAGCGCGCGGCAGGTCCAGCGCGCCGCTCTCGGTGGAGCACCAGTCGTTCACCGTGATGGCGAGGTCATAGAGCATCCAGCCAGAACTGGCATTGTAGAAGTCGATGACGCCCGACAGCCGGGGGCCGTCGAACATCACATTGTCGCGGAACAGGTCGCCGTGCAGATTGGCCTCGGGCAACGGCGGCTGCTCGCTCAGCAACGCGCGGATCTCCCCCAGGGTGCGCTCCAGCAGCGGCCGGGCCGAGGCATCCAGGCCCGGCGCCAGGCGCTCGCCTTCGGCCAGCATCCAGGCCAGGCCGCGATCACTGGCGCGCTCGATGCGGCGCTCGCCGGCGGTGGCCCGGTGCAGATGGCCCAGCAGGTGGCCGACTTCGCCGCAATGATGGGGATTGGGCGCACGCTCGTGGCGGCCGGCCAGGCGCGGTTGCAGCAGCGCCGGCTTGCCGGCCAGCTGGCGCAGGGCCTGGCCATCCTGGGTGCGCACCGCATAGGGCACCGGCAGGTCGGCGTCGTGGAGGACGTCGAGCAGTTCGATGAAGAACGGCATCTCCGCCACCGGACCGCGCTCCACCAGGGTCAGGACGAATTCGCCGCCTTCCAGGCTGATGAAGTAGTTGGTGTTTTCCGAGCCCTCGGCGATGCCCCGGAAATCCCGCAGCCGGCCCAAACCATAGGGCGCGAGAAAGGCTTCGAGGGTGGGACGATCGAGGGGCGTGAAGACGGACATGACAGGGCCTGGCGGAGGAATGTGCGAGCGGCGCGCAGTTTACCGGTCCAGGCGCCTTGCGCCTACCAGCTGAACAGGCGCCAGCTGGGGACGTGCAGGGTCGGCTTGTCGTTGGCGGCGGTGCTGCTGCCATCGGCGGGCACCAGCTCGTAGGGCGCGCCATGCTTGGGGATTACCCGGGTGGATTGCAGCACCCCGCGGATGCGCGTCTCCTCGATGGTCTGGTCGCCGGCCTGGTAGCGGATCACCTTGATCTCGTCAGGCAGGGGCTTTTCCCCCGGTGGCAGCGGTTCTGCGGCCTGGACCAGCGGCGCCAGCAGCAACGCGGCGAAGAGGAAGCGACGAGCACCCATGGTAACCTTTGACCTTTTGAACGGAGCGAGTGGTCGATTCTAGAACCCGGCCCAGTTGTCGTCGAGACTGGCCGGACAGACGCCGCACACGCCACGACAAAGGTTTAGACCATGAGCCACGCCCCTCTCGTCCTGGTGGACGGTTCCTCCTATCTCTATCGCGCCTTCCATGCCCTGCCGCCGCTGATGACCTCCACCGGCAAGCCGACCGGCGCGGTGAAGGGCGTGCTCAACATGCTGCTCTCGCTGCGCCGCCAGTATCCGGACAGCCTCTTCGCGGTGGTCTTCGACGCCAAGGGCCCGACCTTCCGCGACGAACTCTTCGCCGACTACAAGGCCCAGCGCCCGGCCATGCCCGACGACCTGCGCGGCCAGGTCGAGCCGCTGCACGCCTGCATCCGCGCCCTGGGCCTGCCGCTGCTGGCCGTCGAAGGGGTCGAAGCCGACGACGTCATCGGCACCCTCGCTCGTCATTGCGCCAGCGCCGAGCGCCCGGTGGTGATCTCCACCGGCGACAAGGACATGGCCCAGCTGGTCTGCCCCTATGTCACCCTGGTCAACACCATGAGCGGCAGCGTACTGGACGTGGAAGGGGTCAGGACCAAGTTCGGCGTCGGCCCCGAGCTGATCATCGACTACCTGGCGCTGATGGGCGACAAGATCGACAACATCCCCGGGGTACCCGGGGTGGGCGAGAAGACCGCCGCCGGCTTGCTCAACGGCATCGGCGGTGGCCTGGATACCCTCTACGCCAACCTCGACGCGGTAGCCGCCCTGCCCCTGCGCGGCGCCAAGTCGCTGGCCGCCAAGCTGGATCAGCATCGCGAGCAGGCCTACCTGTCCTACCAGCTGGCGACCATCAAGCTGGACGTGCCGCTGGAACTGACCTTCGACGAACTCAAAGTCGGCGAGCCCCATGTGGAAGCCCTGATGGCGCTCTACCAGGAACTGGAATTCAAGTCCTGGCTGGATGACCTGATCCGCGACACCAAGCGCCAGGGCGCTCCCCTGCCGCTGGCCGAGGATGCCGCCACCACCCAGGTAGAAACCCACTACGACACCGTGCTGGAGCAGGCCGACTTCGACGCCTGGCTGGCACGCCTGCAGGCCGCCGACCGCTTCGCCTTCGACACCGAGACCACCAGCGTCGATGCCCAGCGGGCCGAGCTGGTAGGGTTGTCCTTTGCCGTGGCGCCGGGCCAGGCCGCCTATGTGCCGCTGGCCCACAGCTACATGGGCGCGCCGACCCAGCTCGCATTGGAGCCGGTGCTGGCCGCGCTCAAGCCGCTGCTGGAGGACCCGGCTAAGCTCAAGGTCATGCAGCACGGCAAGTACGACCTCAATGTGCTGACCCGCTACGGCATCACGATCCAGGGCATCGCCTTCGACACCATGCTCGAATCCTATGTGCTGGACGCCACGGCCACCCGTCACGACATGGACAGCCTGGCGCTCAAGTACCTGGGCCACAGCACCATCCGCTTCGAGGACATCGCCGGCAAGGGCGCCAAGCAGCTGACCTTCGACCAGATCGCCATCGAGCAGGCCGGGCCCTATGCCGCCGAGGATGCCGACGTCACCCTGCGCCTGCACGAGACGCTCTGGCCCAGGCTGGAAGCCATCCCCGGCCTGGCTGGGGTCCTGCGCGACATCGAGATGCCGCTGGTGCCGCCGCTGGCGCGCATCGAGCGCAACGGCGCCCTGGTGGATTCGGCGCTGCTCGGGGTGCAGAGCCGCGAGCTGGGCGAGAAGATGATCGCCCTGGAAAAGGAGGCCTATGAACTGGCCGGCCAGGAATTCAACCTGGGTTCGCCCAAGCAGCTGGGCGAGATCCTCTTCGTCAAGCTGGGCCTGCCGGTGGTCAGCAAGACCGCCTCCGGCCAACCTTCCACCGCCGAGGCGGTGCTGCAGGAACTGGCCGACCAGGACTTCCCGCTGCCCAAGGTGCTGATGCAGTACCGGCAGATGAGCAAGCTCAAGAGCACCTACACCGACAAGCTGCCGCAGCAGATCAATCCGCGTACCGGCCGTATCCATACCAGCTACCACCAGGCGGTGACGGCGACCGGCCGGCTGTCTTCCAGCGACCCGAATCTGCAGAACATCCCGATCCGTACCGCCGAGGGCCGGCGCATCCGCCAGGCCTTCGTCGCGCCGAAAGGCTATCGCCTGCTGGCGGCGGACTATTCGCAGATCGAGTTGCGCATCATGGCTCACCTGGCCCAGGACGAAGGCCTGCTGCACGCCTTCCAGAACGACCTGGACGTGCACCGCGCCACTGCCGCCGAGGTGATGGGTGTGCCGCTGGAAGAGGTCAGCAACGAGGATCGCCGCCGCGCCAAGGCCATCAACTTCGGCCTGATCTACGGCATGAGCGCCTTCGGCCTGGCCAAGCAGATCGGCGTCGGCCGGGCCGAGGCCCAGGCCTATATCGATCGCTATTTCCAGCGTTATCCCGGCGTGCTGGCCTACATGGAGCGTACCCGCGCCCAAGTGGTGGACCAGGGCTACGTGGAGACCCTCTATGGCCGCCGGCTGTACCTGCCGGACATCCACTCCAAGAACCAGGGCCTGCGTCGCGCCGCCGAGCGGGCGGCGATCAACGCGCCCATGCAGGGCACCGCGGCGGACATCATCAAGCGCGCCATGATCGCCGTGGATGGCTGGCTGCAGTCGACCCCGGAGCTGGACGCCCGGGTGATCCTGCAGGTACACGACGAACTGGTGCTGGAGGTCCGCGAAGACCAGGTGGAGCGTCTGCGCGAGGGCCTGCTACCGCTGATGAGCGGTGCCGGCGAGCTGGACGTGCCGCTGCTGGTGGAATCGGGGGTAGGTGGTAACTGGGACGAGGCGCACTGACGGGCGCTGGAGGTTGGATCGTTGGGCTTCGCAGGCTCAGCCCAACCTACGGGTCCTGCCACCCTCGGTCGCGTGGAAAACGGCGTAGCCTTTTCCACTGTCCTGCTGGACTCCTGAGTCTCGACGCCCAGGGTCTCGCTGCGAGACGCTTATGGCTTACTGTCACTTGCCTTCAACAGCGAGGCGTTATGCCGCGTTCCAGGGATTGACGATGCTGAGACCCGCGGCGAGGTAAGGCGCTTCGTCGCGAGTGGCGACCTTGAATTTGCTGACCGCTGCAATCGCGCCTATGTAGGAATCAGGCAAGGGAAAGCCACGGCCACGCTGGCGAGCTTGCGCGGCCAAATCGGCATAGCGGCGGGCAGCAGCCAGATCGAAACTCAGAATCCGGCCCTCATAGAGCTGGATCAAGGCGTCTACCCCTTGCTGCAACAGGTCGCGCCGTCGGCTATTGGGCAGGCAGGCGATACCATATTGCAATTCGGCAACGGTGATCGTCGAGAGATACAGGGTGGTCGGTGCCTGGCGATCCAACCAAGCGATGACCTGGGGCGAGGGAGTTGGCCTCATCGTCTCGGAAACGACGTTGGTATCGAGCAGAATCATTTGAATGACATTGGCTCATGGGGGCGACGATCACGCGTACCCTCGAGGAAAGCCTGCTCTTCGTCAGTGATCCCGGATTGGCGCCAGATAGCGGCCATGGCTTCTCCCATTGGCGTCTCGGTTGGCAAAATCAAGGCTTGGCGAAGGATGAGTCTGACCTCGGCCTCCATGCTCCGCCCGTGTCGAGCCGCCTGAGCGCGAAGCGCGCGATCGACTTCTTCCGGTAGTCCGCGGATGGTCAACTGAGCCATTGCATGCACTCCACAATTTTGCCTGCATAGCACTCATGCTAGTTCGCCGCCTGCCCGAGCGCAAGGTCGTCAGCAGCTTGGCGTGCCAAACGGCCTAGCCTTTTCTACTGGGAAACTGGTTGCCAAAGGCGCCCTCACTCCAGCCCTCTCCCTGAGGGAGAGGGGGTTGGTTTCGGAGTGTGCTGAAGCCTCAGCGCACCACGCCTTCCTCGCGCAATACCTTGAAGATGGCGGCGGCTGCCGCTTCCGGGGTCAGGTCCTTGAGGACCTGGCCGCCGTCGCCGGAGGCCTTGGCCGTGGCGGCCTTGAAGCGGTCGGCGGCGGTCTTGGCCTTGATCACCTTGAGGCGCTTGGGACGCACCTTTGCGGGCTGCAATTCGCCGTTGTCGAACAGGCTGTCCTGCACGATCTCGGTGGTCTCCACCTGCAGCTCGCCTCGCCGGGCCGGGCCGAAGGCGCTTTGCCGCGGCGCCGGGGCGGCGCTGTCGACGCTGGCGACGAAGGGCAGCCGTACCCGCAGCCGCCGGCGCTGACCGCGCGGCAGGGCCTGGAGCACCGTGGCCTGGCCACCTTCCACGGCTTCCACCGCAGCGAGGCCGACCACCAGCGGCCAGCCGAGGGTCTCGGCCAGCAGATAGGGCAGCAGACCCGAACCTTCGCCGGTTTCCGCCTGGCTGCCGGTCAGTACCAGGCCGGCACCGACCTCGCGCAGGGTCTCACCGAGGGCTGGCAAGGCATCGGCACCCGCCGGTTGTTCCAGTACGTGCAGGGCCGGCACGCCCATGCCCAGATAACCGCGCAGGGCCTCTTCGGCGGGATCACCGGCGTGCAGGACGCGCAGCTTGTCGCCCACCAGGCGCAGGCCCAGTTCGACGGCGCGGGCATCCTGTTCCGCCCGCCGGGCACGCCCGGAAGTGGGATGGGCGCCAACGGACACCAGGGCCACGACCTTGACGCCGTCCAGCGACGGCAGCTTCTGCTCAGGCGACATCCTGCAACTCCCCTGCCCGCTGTTGTTCGACCAGCCGCGCCAGGGCGGCCAGGATGGCGTCACCGTTGCCGATCACCGAAAGATCGGCACGCTTGACCATGTCGCAGCCCGGATTGGTGTTGATGGCGATGACCTTGTCGCAACTGGCGATGCCCTGCAGGTGCTGCACGGCGCCGGAGATGCCCACGGCCAGATAGACCCGGGCGGTGACCCAGGTGCCCGTGGCGCCGACTTGGCGGTTGCGCGGCATATGGCCGTCGTCCACCGCCACCCGCGAGGCGCCCTCGGTGGCGCCCAGCAGCGCGGCGGTGCTGTGGAAGAGATCCCAGTCGCGGATGCCGTTGCCACCGGAGAGGATGAATTCGGCCTCGGCCAGGGGAATCTGCATGGGGTCGACAGCGACCGGACCGAGGTCCTCGATACGCGGCAGGTGGCGGGCGATGTTGCCGCTCAGGGTTACCGGCAGGACCTCGTGGCGGGTCTCGCCGACCGGCTCCGCGCATTCCGGCAGAGTCAGGACCAGCCGCGGCAGCGGCTGCTGCAGATCCTGGCGACCGGCCCCGGCACGGCCAATGACCAGGCTGTCCTTGACCTGCCAGACGCGGGTGGCGGGGCGCTCGTGCAGAGCAGCGCCCAGGCGCCGACCCAGTTCGCCGCCACCACTGCGGCTGTCGGGCAGCAGCCAGTGACGCGGCTGCAGTTCATTGTTCACCGCACGCAGCGCCAGCACCCGCTGTTCGGGGGCATAGCCCTGGAATTGCTCGCCTTCCAGATGCAGCAGGCGATCCACCCCGGCGGTATCGAAGGCCGTTTCCTTGACCTCGCCAAAGACCACGGCCAGCACGGCGCCCTCGGCGCCGGCCAGTTGCCGGGCCAGGCCCAGCAGGTCACGGTCATGGGCGGTCAGGCGACCACTGACCAGATCCGGCACCACGGCGATGTAGAAGGCCGGTTCGGCGATCCGGTGCAGCGGCAGCTGTTCTTCCACCGCCTGGGCGGCGCCACGACGGCCGCCGCCCTGCTGGGCGCCGCTGCGGTCGATACGCTTGACGCCCTGGGGGCCGACGAAACCGACGGCCGCGGCGTGGGGATTCTTGCGGACCAGGCCGTTGGGCCCCATCCAGCGGCTTTCGGCATCGGCGCTGCTGGCGATGCTCGCATGCAGCGGATGCAGGCGGTTGCGCGCGATCCACTCGCGGCGCGGGTCGCGACGAATGATGCTCATGCTGGGCGCTCCGTTTGAAAATGGCAGGTGAGGTGCGCGGTGGGCCCCTCACCCCTGAGGGGAGAGGGGGTAAAAGCGGTGAACACCGGGACTTGTCTGGCACACCTGATCGTCCCCTCTCCCCTCAGGGAGAGGGCTAGGGTGAGGGGGCTACCAAACCCACTCACGACAGCGCCTCCGCGACCGGCCGCCGTGCGGCGGCCGGCTTGCTGTCCACCGGTGCCTCGACGATGGCCTCGGCCACCAGCTCGGCGATGTCCTTGATCTCCGGGCGCGGGGCGACCACGCCTTCCAGCATCAGGGTGCACTGGGGGCAGCCCACGGCCACCAGCTCGGCGCCGGTTTCCTGGATGTCGGCCATGCGCATGTCGGGAATCCGCTGCTTGCCGGGAATGTCGGTGATCGGCGCGCCGCCGCCACCGCCGCAGCAGCGCGAACGGAAGCCGGAACGCTCCATCTCCTTAACCGAGATGCCCAGCGCCTTGAGCACCGCGCGCGGCGCCTCGTACTCGCCGTTGTAGCGGCCCAGGTAGCAGGGATCGTGATAGGTGATGGTGGCGCCCTGCTCGGCCAGGGCGTGCTGGCCCAGGTGCAGGGTGCCGCGGCTGAGCAGGGTCTCGATGAAGGTGCTGTGGTGCTGCACCTGGTAGTGGCCACCCAGTTCGCCGTATTCGTTCTTGAGCATGTGGAAGCTGTGGGGATCGCAGGAGACGATGGTCTGGAAGCGATACTTGCCCAGGGTCTCGATGTTGCGCCTGGCCAGTTGCTGGAAGGTCGCCTCGTCGCCCAGACGGCGGGCCACGTCACCGCTGTCGCGTTCTTCCAGACCGAGCACGGCGAAGTCCACCTTGGCCGCCTTGAGCACCTTGACGAAGGCGCGCAGGGTGCGCTGGTTGCGCATGTCGAAGGCGCCGTCGCCGACCCAGAACAGCACCTCGGCCTGGCCCTTGTCCTGCATCAGCGGCAGGTCCAGGTCGGCGGCCCAGTTCAGGCGGCCACCAGGGGCGAAGCCGCCGGGGTTGTCGGTGGCGATGAGATTTTCCAGCACCTCGGCGCCCTTGTTCGGCGTCTCGCCGCGTTCCAGGGTCAGGTGCCGGCGCATGTCAACGATGGCATCGACGTGCTCGATCATCATCGGGCACTCCTCGACGCAGGCACGGCAGGTGGTGCAGGACCAGAGGGTCTCGGCGTCCACCAGGGCCTTGCCCTGACGGGCGACGATGGGCAGGTGCGGACCGCCGGCGTGCTCGCCGACCGGCTGGCCGGGATAGGGCGAGCCGAAGTAGCGGGCATCGCTGCCGCCCTTGAGGCCGACCACCATGTCCTGGATCAGCTTCTTGGGGTTGAGCGGCTGGCCGGCGGCGAAGGCCGGGCACATGGCCTCGCAGCGACCGCACTGGACGCAGGCGTCGAAGCCGAGCAGCTGGTTCCAGGTGAAGTCGGCGGGCTTTTCCACGCCCAGCGGCGCCTTGGGATCGTGCAGGTCCAGCGCCTTGAGGCCGCTGGAGCGGGCGGCGCTGGCGTTGTGCGGGGTGCTGAAGCGCTCGGCGCGGCGGTGCCAGGCCAGGTGCAGGGCGCCGGCGAAGGCGTGCTTGATGGGACCGCCCCAGGTCATGCCGAGGAACAGCTCGGACACGCCCCAGGCCACACCGACCGCCAGCACCGCGGCCAGAATCCAGCCACCGAAGTCCGGCGGCAGGATGCCGGCGACCGGCAGGGTGGCGATGAAGAAGCTCGCGGCAAAGGCCAGCAGGCTCTTGGGCAGGCGCATCCAGGGGCCCTTGGACAGCCGCGCCGGCGGGTTCCGGCGACGCTTGGCGACGAACAGGGCACCGGTGAACATGCAGGCGGTGGCGGCCAGCAGCGCCCAGCCGAGGATGCGGCTGTGCAGGCCGAAGCCGTGCACCAGGATGGCCAAGAGCGCCGCCAGGACGAAACCGCCCGCGGTGGCCACGTGGGTCTTGGAGATGTACTTGTCGCGGTCGACCACGTGGTGCAGATCCACCAGGTAGCGCCGCGGCATCTTCAGCAGCCCGCCCAGCCAGTCGACCTCGGCCGGACGCCCCTGTCGCCAGAGGCTGAAGCGGCGCACGGCGCCGATCACGGTGAGGGCCAGGGCGGCGAAGAGCAGGATGGGGAGGATGGTACTGAGCATTGCGGGTCTCCCTACGGGACCTCGGGTGGCTGCGGATCACCCCCTCTCCCTGGGGAGAAAGCCGAGAGGGGGAGCCCACGTTCACGCCAAGGCGTCAGCGAGGCCCCTCACCCCCGCCCTCTCCCTCAGGGAGAGGGGGCTGTCCGTGCCGACCGGACGTTGCGAACCCTCACGGGGCGTGTCTTAGAAGTCCTTGCACAGGCGCAGGGCGTCGTAGATGGCGGCGTGGGTGTTGCGCTGGGCCACGCAGTCGCCGATCCGGTAGAGCAGGTAGCCGTTGCCGGTCTCACCGAGCGCCGGCTGCGGCTCGATGGCGAACAGCGCCTCGATGTCCATCTGGCCCTTGTTGCGCGAGTCTTCCTTGAGGGCGTAGTAAAGGCCCTCGTCCGGGCGCACGCCGTTCTCGATGACGATCTGGTCGACCACGCGCTCCTCGCGGGCGCCGGTGTATTCGTTCTCCAGTACCGCGATCTTCTTGTCGCCCTCGGCGTAGACCTTTTCCAGCATCAGGTCGCCGGTCATGATCACTTCCTTGGGATAGAGGCTGCGGTAGTAGGTCGGGAAGGTGGTCCCGCCAATGGCCACGCCCGGCTTGATGTCGTCGGTGACGATCTCGACCTGGGCGCCCTTGTCGGCCAGGTAGTCGGCCACCGACATCCCGGTGAATTCGCAGATGGTGTCGTACACCAGCACATTCTTGCCCGGCTCGACCTTGCCCGAGAGGATGTCCCAGCTGCTGACGACCAGGCCCTCGGCGGCATGCCAGTGGTCGACCTGCTCCAGGAAGGGGTGACCGCCGTTGGCCAGGATGACGATGTCCGGGCGCAGGTCGAGGATGGTCGCCGGATCGGCAGCGGTGCCCAGGCGCAGGTCGATGCCCAGACGCGTCAGCTCCAGCTGGTACCAGCGGGTGATGCCGGCGATCTGGTCGCGCTGCGGCGCGCGGGAGGCCAGGGTGATCTGGCCGCCAAGTTGCTCCTGCTTCTCGAACAGGGTGACGTCATGGCCACGCTCGGCGGAGACGCGCGCGGCCTCCATGCCGGCCGGACCGCCGCCGACGATGACCACCTTGCGCTTGGGCCCGGTGGACTTCTCGATGATGTGCGGCAGGCCCATGTATTCGCGGCTGGTGGCGGCGTTCTGGATGCACAGCACGTCCAGGCCGTTGTACTGGCGGTCGATGCAGTAGTTGGCGCCGACGCACTGACGGATCTGGTCGATCTGGCCCATCTTGATCTTGGTGATCAGGTGCGGATCGGCGATGTGGGCGCGGGTCATGCCGACCATGTCGACGTAGCCGCCCTCCAGGATGCGGGTGGCCTGGTTCGGGTCCTTGATGTTCTGGGCGTGCAGCACCGGCACGTTGACCACTTCCTTGATGCCCGCCGCCAGGTGCAGGAAGGGCTCCGGCGGATAGGTCATGTTGGGGATGACGTTGGCCAGGGTGTTGTGGGTGTCGCAACCGGAGCCGACCACACCGATGAAGTCGAGCATGCCGGTGTCGCTGTAGTACTTGGCGATCTGCTTCATGTCGTCGTGGGACAGACCGTCCGGGTGGAATTCGTCGCCGGTGATGCGCATGCCGACGCAGAAGTCGTCACCGACCTCGGCGCGCACGGCCTTGAGCACCTCCATGCCGAATCTCATGCGGTTCTCGAAGCTGCCGCCCCATTCGTCGGTGCGCTTGTTGACCCGCGGCGACCAGAACTGGTCGATCATGTGCTGGTGCACGGCGGACAGCTCGACGCCGTCCAGGCCGCCGGCCTTGGCCCGGCGCGCGGCCTGGGCGAAGTTGCCGATCACCCGCCAGATCTCTTCCGGCTCGATGGTCTTGCAGGTGGCGCGGTGCACGGGCTCGCGGATGCCCGACGGCGACATCAGGGTCGGCCAGTGGCCGCCGTCCCAGCGCGAACGGCGCCCCATGTGGGTGATCTGGATCATGATCTTGGCGCCGTGCTTGTGCATGGCGTCGGCCAGATTCTGGAAGTGCGGAATGATGCGGTCGGTGGAGAGGTTGACCGAACTCCACCAGTGCTGCGGGCTGTCGATGGCGACCACCGAGGAACCCCCGCAGATGGCCAGGCCGATGCCGCCCTTGGCCTTCTCTTCGTAATACTTGACGTATCTCTCGGTGGTCATGCCGCCGTCGGTGGCATAGACCTCGGCATGGGCCGTGGAGAGTACGCGGTTGCGGATGGTGAGCTTGCCGATCTGGATCGGCTGGAACATTGCTTCGAAGGCCATGACCTTCTCCTCGATCGGCTGGTGCGCGGTCTTGAGCCGCGCTCTTGCTCTGGGGTGTCGCTGGGGTGGCGGCGAGCGGGTCGGCGGCCACCCGGGGGCGCGGCGTTACTTCGGCCGGGTGACGAACAGGCCGTCGTCGTGGCCTTCTTCGGAACCGCTGTATTCCTGGACGGTGACGGTGCGGATGGCACTGCCCTTGGCGGCCAGGATCTGGTCGATGGCGCCGGAGAACCAGCCGGTGAACATGTAGTCCACCTTGCGATTGACCTTGCCGTAGACGTAGACGAAGGCGGAATGCTTGAGCTTGACCTCGGCGTAGCCGGTGTCCAGGTCGAGCTTCTGGGTCTCGAACAGGCCCCAACCGCGCTGCGACAGGCGCTTCATGTAGTGCTCGAACACCGCGGCGCCATGGATGCCATGGCATTCGGCTTCCTTCTCGCACCAGTGCCAGGCGGACTTGTAGCCGGCCTTGTAGAGGATCTCGGCGTACTTGTCGGCGCCCAGGACTTCTTCGATGCCCATGTGGTTGTTGACGAAGAAGTGCCGGGGTACGTACAGCATCGGCAGGGCGTCGGTGGTCCAGACGCCGGTTTCGTCGTCGACCTGGATGGGCATTTCGGGGGCGTGGCTGGCCATGTGTGGAGCTCCGATTCGCTAATACGTATCTAAAAAAAGGTGTGGGTGAAGGCCTGTGGAGCCGTAGCGAGCGCGCCGCTGGCAAGGAGCCCCGCAGCGCCAGGTGAGAGCAGTACCGAGGTACGGCGAACCGGGCGCGAGGACGCGACGCCGCTAGCGGTGTGCGCAGTAGGCTCCAGAGGTATTCACTACTCGCCCCAGACTTCGCCGAGGATTCTCATCCAGTTCTCGCCCATGACCTTGCGCACGGTGCGCTCGGGCATGCCGCGCTTGAGCAGGGTCTCGGTCAGGTTGGGAAATTCGCCCACGGTGCGGATGCCCAGCGGGTTGACGATCTTGCCGAAGCTGGTCAGGCGACGGGCGTAGCCCTTGTCGTGGGTCAGCCACTCGAAGAAGTCATGGCCATGGCCCTGGGTGAAGTCGGTACCGATGCCGATGGCGTCTTCGCCCACCAGGTTCATCACGTACTCGATGGCCTCGGCGTAGTCGTCGATGGTCGAGTCGATGCCCTTGGCCAGGAAGGGGGCGAACATGGTCACGCCGACGAAGCCACCGTGGTCGGCGATGAACTTGAGTTCCGCATCCGACTTGTTGCGCGGATGCTCCTTCAGGCCGGACGGCAGGCAGTGGGAGTAGCAGACCGGCTTCTTGGATTCGAGGATGACTTCCTCGCTGGTCTTGGAGCCGACGTGGGAGAGGTCGCACATGATGCCGACGCGGTTCATCTCGGCGACGATCTCGCGACCGAAGCCGGACAGGCCGCCGTCGCGCTCGTAGCAGCCGGTGCCCACCAGGTTCTGGGTGTTGTAGCACATCTGCACGATGCCCACGCCGAGCTGCTTGAAGATCTCGACGTAGCCGATCTGGTCTTCGAAGGCATGGGCGTTCTGGAAGCCGAACAGGATGCCGGTCTTGCCCTGGGCCTTGGCCTGGCGGATCTCGGCGGTGGTGCGTACCTGGACCACCAGATCGCTGCACTCGCGGATCAGCTTCTGGCTCGCCGCGATGTTGTTGACCGTCGCCTGGAAGCCCTCCCATACCGAGACGGTGCAGTTGGCGGCGGTCAGGCCACCCTTGCGCATGTCTTCGAAGAGTTCGCGGTTCCACTTGGCGATGATCAGCCCGTCGATGACGATGCTGTCGGCGTGGAGTTCGGTGGCATTCATGACAGGCTCCGGCGTTGGTCTCGCGCCGGAACGGGTGCCGGCGATTCGAGGCCAGCATAGCCCCGGGGTCCTGGCCGACCGGATGCAAAAACGACAGGGGTATCACCAGAAGCGTCAGTGACCGGATCGGCCTACCCCGGCGGCAGGCCCGCGACCGCCGCCGCGGACTCCGGCGCCGACGACCGGTGCGGCCGGTCTTCCCGCGGACTCAGGCCGAAGCGCTGGCGGTAGCAGCGGGAGAAATAGGACGCGGACTCGAAGCCGCAGGCCAGGGCGACGTCCAGCACGCTGGCCTCGCCCTGCTGCAGCAGCTGGCGTGCCCGGTCCAGGCGCAATTGCAGATAGAAGGTGGAAGGGGTCGTCTGCAGATGGAGGCGGAACAGCCGCTCCAGCTGGCGGCGGGTCACCTGGATGCCGGCGGCCAGTTCCAGGGTGCCCATGGGCGTCTCGGTATGGCGCTCCATGCGCTCCACCACCCGGATCAGCTTTCGGTTGGCGATGCCGTAGCGCTGCGCCACCTGCAGCCGCTGGTGCTCGCGCGGCGGGCGGATGCGCCCGAGCACGAATTGCTCGGAGACCTGCACCGCCAGTGCGCTGCCGTGGCTGCGGCCGATCAGCTCCAGCAGCAGGTCGAGACTGGCGGTGCCGCCGGCGCAGGTGATGCGACCACGGTCGATCTCGAACAGCTCGCCGGTCACTTCCAGTTGCGGCCAGGCTTCGCGAAAGGCCGCCACCGCCTCCCAGTGCAGGGTGATCCGGTGCCCGTCCAGCAGCCCGGCGCGGGCCAGCACCAGGGCACCGGTGTCGATGCCGCCCAGGGGATGGCCGTGGCGGGCGACCTGGCGCAGCCAGCTGGCGAGGCCGTCGTCGTAATGGGCCAGAGGCTCGAAACCGGCCACCACGAACAGGGTGGTGCCCGCTTCCAGGGCGTCGAGGCCGCCGTCGACATTGACCGACATGCCGTTGCTGGCGGTCACCGCCGCGCCCTCGCGACCGAGGATGCGCCAGCCATAGCTGCCCGGACGAAAGCGGTTGGCCACCCGCAGGGGTTCCAGGGTGGCGATGAAGCCCAGGGCGGAAAAGCCGGGCAGCAGGAGAAAGGCAAAGGACTGCGGCATGGGTGGGGCGTCCTAGGTAACGATTGGCTTGGGCAAGCAAGAAGGTCGCCAGGGTGCAAATTCCGGTCGTCGGGCTGCACATGGCGGCCGAGCGAGGCGCCTAGGGTAGAAGGCAACCGGCAGTCATCCCCGCCCGCCGCCCCAGGGAGTTCGCCATGCCCAACAAGACCCTCAGCACCACCCTCCTCGCCTGCGGCCTGCTGGCCGCCACCCTCGGCAGCGCTCGTGCCGCCGATCCCGACAGCTGCCAGACGGTGCGGATGGGCATCGTCGGCTGGACCGACGTGGTCGCCACCAGTGCCCTGGCCGAGGTCATGCTCGAAGGCCTCGGCTACGGCGTGAAGCCGACCACTGCCTCCCAGCAGATCATCATGGCGGCCATGGGTGACAAGAATCTGGACGTGTTCCTCGGCTACTGGCAGCCGACCATGCAGCCGGTGGTGCAGCCCTTCGTCGACAAGGGCCAGGTCAAGGTGCTGACCCCGCCGCTGCTGGCCGATGCCCAGTCCACCTTCGCGGTGCCCGAGTACGTCTACGAGGGCGGCCTGAAGACCTTTGCCGACATCGCCCGCTTCAAGGACAAGCTCGGCGGCAAGATCTACGGCATCGAGCCGGGCAGCGGCGCCAACCGTGGCACCGCCGAGATGATCAAGACCGACCGCTTCGGCCTCAAGGACTTCCAGCTGGTGGAGTCCAGCGAGGCGGGCATGCTCACCGCCGTGCGCCGCGCCGAGAAGCGCAAGGAATGGATCGTCTTCTTCGGCTGGAAGCCGCACCCGATGAACCTGCAGATCAAGATGCGCTACCTGACCGGCAGCGAAGACGTCTTCGGCCCCAACGAAGGCCAGGCCACGGTCTCGGTGGTCACCACCGCCGACTATCCGCAGCGCTGCGCCAACGTCCAGCGCCTGCTCAGCAATCTGCACATGGACAGCGCAGAGGTCAGTGCCGTGATGGCGCCCATCCTGGAGCGCGTCGCGCCCAAGGACGCCGCCCGCGCCTGGCTCAAGAACAACCCGCAACGCCTCGACGCCTTTCTCCAGGGCGTGACCACCCATACCGGCCAGCCCGCCGCTCTCAAGCTCTGATCGCCCAAGGACAGACCCCATGAACACCGATGTCATCGTCACCTGCGCCCTGACCGGCGCCGGTGATACCGTAGGCCGCAATCCCCATGTCCCCGTTACCCCGGCGCAGATCGCCGCCGCCGCCCTGGAAGCGGCCCGCGCCGGCGCCACCGTGGTGCACGCCCATGTGCGCGATCCCGCCACCGGCAAGCCGAGTCGCGACGTGGCCCTCTATCGCGAGGTGGTCGAGCGCATCCGCGAGGCGGACGCCGAGATCGTCATCAACCTCACCGCCGGCATGGGCGGCGACCTGGAGATCGGCCCGGGCGAGACGCCCACCGACTTCGGCCCCGGCTCGGACCTGGTCGGTCCCCTCACCCGCCTGCTGCATGTCGAGGAATTGCGTCCGGACATCTGCACCTTGGATTGCGGCACCCTCAACTTCGGCGACGGCGACTTCATCTATGTCTCCACCCCCGCGCAACTGCGCGCCGGGGCCAGGCGCATCACCGAACTGGGGGTGAAGGCCGAGCTGGAGATCTTCGACACCGGCCACCTCTGGTTCGCCAAGCAGCTGCTCAAGGAGGGGCTGCTGAAGGATCCGCTGTTCCAGCTGTGCCTGGGCATTCCCTGGGGCGCCCCGGCCGATACCACCACCATGAAGGCCATGGTCGACAACCTGCCGGCGGGCGCCTGCTGGGCCGGCTTCGGCATCGGCCGGATGCAGATGCCCATGGCTGCCCAGGCCATGCTGCTGGGTGGCAACGTCCGCGTCGGCCTGGAAGACAATCTCTGGCTGGACCGTGGCGTCCACGCCACCAACGGCAGTCTGGTGGAGCGGGTCATCCAGATCATCGAACGCCTGGGCGGGCGCGCCCTGAGCCCCGCCGAAGGGCGCGACCGCATGCAACTGGGAGGTGCCCGATGAGCGCCGTCTTCGCCGCCCTCGGCACCGGCGTGATCGGCGCCGGCTGGATCGCCCGCGCCCTGGCCCGCGGCCTGGATGTCCGTGCCTGGGATCCGGCGCCCGGCGCCGAAGCCGCCCTGCGCACCCGCCTGGCCAATGCCTGGCCGGCCCTGCAAGCCCAGGGCCTGGCAGCCGGTGCCAGCCTGGAGCGCCTGAGTTTCCATACCGACCTGGACGCCGCGGTGGCCGATGCCGACGTCATCCAGGAAAGCGCCCCCGAACGCCTGGAGCTCAAGCGCGAACTGCATGCCCAGGTCAGTCGCGCGGCCCGGCCCGACGCCCTGATCTGCTCCAGCACCTCGGGCCTGCTGCCGAGCGACTTCTATGCGGAGGCGCTGCACCCCGAGCGCTGTCTGGTGGGCCATCCGTTCAATCCGGTCTATCTCCTGCCGCTGGTGGAGGTGGTGGGTGGCAGCCAGACCTCGGCGGCCAACCTGAAGCGCGCCGAAGCCTTCTATCGCGAGCTGGGCATGCGACCGCTGCGGGTGCGCAAGGAGGTGCCCGGCTTCATCGCCGATCGCCTGCTCGAAGCGCTCTGGCGCGAAGCCCTGCACCTGGTCAACGACGGCGTCGCCACCACTGGCGAGATCGACGACGCCATCCGCTATGGCGCCGGCCTGCGCTGGTCGTTCATGGGCACCTTCCTGACCTACACCCTGGCCGGCGGCCCGGCGGGCATGCGCCACTTCATGCAGCAATTCGGTCCGGCGCTGAAGCTGCCCTGGACCTACCTGGAAGCCCCGGAGCTGACCGACGGCCTGATCGACGCCGTGGTCGAGGGTACCCAGGCCCAGCAGGGCGATCTGGAACTGGCGGCGCTGGAGCGCTATCGCGACGACTGCCTGCTGGCGGTGCAGGCGGCCATCGCCGACTGCAAGACGCGCCACGGGATTCGGGACTAGGAGCGGCCATGATCATCCATCGCACCCCGGTCGCGCCCGAGTGGGTCGACTACAACGGCCACCTGCGCGACGCCTACTACCTGCTGATCTTCAGCCACGCCAGCGACGCCCTGATGGACGCCATGGGCCTGGGCGCCGCCGGCCGCGCCGCCAGCGGGCACTCGCTGTTCACCCTGGAGTGCCACCTCAACTTCCTCCATGAAGTGAAGGCGGATGCCCGGCTGGAGGTGCGGGTAAGATTCCTGGCGTTGGACGCCAAGCGGCTGCACCTGCACTTCGGCCTCCATCACCAGGGCCAGGCCGACCTGCTGGCCGCCTCCGAGCAACTGCTGCTGCACGTCCACCTGGACGGCCCCCGTTCCGCGCCCTTCGCGCCACGGGTGCACGACTGGCTGGCGACCCGGCTGGCGGCGCAGCGGGACGAGCCCTGGCCGGAGCATGTCGGGCGGGTCATCGGCCTGCCCCCGCCCCGCCCATGAAGGCGCCCCCGCTGTCGGCGGACATGGCCGCCTTCGTCACGGCCAGCCAGGCCTTCGCCACTACCGATTCAGACCTCCAGGCACAGCGCCAGGCCTATGCGCGGCTCTGCGCCGCCCTGGCGCCGGCTGACTACAGGGGCCTGGCGGTCAGCGATCACCGCGCCGGCGCCGTACCGTTGCGGCTGGTGGCGCCGCGGGAGTCCGCCGCTGACCGCCCCGCCCTGCTCTATCTGCACGGCGGCGGCTGGATGCTCGGCGACCTGGATTCCCATGGCTTTCTCGCAGCACGGCTGGCGCGACGACTGGGACTGGCGGTGCTGCTGGTGGACTATCGCCTGGCGCCCGAGCACCCCTATCCCGCCGCCCTGGACGATGCCTGCCAGGCCTGGGACTGGTTGCAGCAGCAAGCCTTGACCCTGGGGCTGGACCCGACCCGGCTGGCGGTGGCCGGCGACAGTGCCGGCGGCGCTCTCGCTGCCGCCCTGTGCCTGGCGCTGCGGCAGCAGAGGCGTGCCCAGCCGCGGGCCCAGGCATTGATCTATCCCGCGCTGACCGCACGGATGCTGCCCAGCGAACGCCGGCAGGCCCAGGCGCCGCTGCTGAGCGCCGCCGACTGGCGAGCGTGTCTGGATGTCTATCTGCCCCACCCGGCGGAGCGCCGCGAGTCTCTCGCCCTGCCGTTGCAGGCTGGCGATTTCAGCGGGTTGGCGCCGGCCCTGGTCGCCGTGGCCCAGCGCGATCCCCTGGCCGACCACGGCCGCGCCTATGCCGCTGCCCTGCGTGGCGGCCGGACGCCCTGTCGCCTGTGGCAAGGTGCCGGTCTGTTGCATGGCGCCCTGCGCGCGCGGGGCCGGCGGGCCGAGGCCCTGCGCGAGGCCCTGGAGCGCTTTCTCGCTGGCGAATTGGCCACCCTGCCCGCCGCTGACCTGGCAAAAGACAAAAAAAAACCTCAACCGCTGGAGACGGAAGAGGTTCAAACGCCCTGATGGGCCTCAGTGTGTAACCGGGGGTTGCTCGACTCTGGTGGCGAACAACCGGAAAATGTCGTTGATAGGCGCCATTCTAACGGCGAACCTCGCCCTTGACCCTGCGGCAGATTGTCCGGGCAGGGCGTCGTAATAAATCTACATTGCCTGGGCAGACGGCGAGGCGCTTTCCAAAAACGACATCCGGCTATGCGGCGACGCCAGCCCGGCTTGCCGTCTGCGACACCAGTGGGAGAATCCAGGCATTCCACCGGAGAGGGCAGCACCATGATGATCGCCGACTTGATCGACCAGGACGACTTCCGCGACCGCCTGCGTGCGCTGGGTTTCAATGTGACGCCCGCGGCGACCGCGGACGAGGCCTGTCGCCAGGCGGTGACGGGCCTCAACCAGGAACGCGCCCAGGTCTTGCGGCAACTGATCCAGGAATTGCTATCGGGCAGCGCGGCGCTGCTGCCGGCGGTGCGCCAGGCCATCGACCAGCAATTGCTGCCGGCCCTGGCCCCGACGCGTGCCTAGCGAACCCTAGGGCCGCAGCAGACTCAGCCGGCCCAGCAGCGGCAACCGTCCCAGGCCCCGCAACGGGGGCGTCAGCAGGCGCTCGCCCTGGCGGGCAAAGGCGGCGGCCAGCGGCGTGTGCAGGCTCAGGCTGATCACACCCAAGGCCAGGGCCAGCCCGCCGATATAGTCATCCGAGCCCCAGTGGGCGCCGGCCACCAGCCGCGGCAGCATGAACAGCACGGCCAGCGCGGCCACTATCAGTCGCCGTCCCCCGCGGGTGAAATGCGCCATGAACAGCGCCCACAGCAGCAGCACCGAGGCGTGATCGCCGGGAAAGCTGGCGCCGGATCTGTCCTTCAACTCCCAGCCGTGTTCCAGCCCGGGAAAGCGATCGCTGAGCAGATAGGCGCCGGCGAGCACATCGGACGGACTGGAATGCTGCAAACCCCAGGCTTCGATGCCCTTGGTCAGCAGGGTGCGCACGATCAGCAGGATCACCAGTAGACCGACGAAGGCCGCCAGCGCTGGCCGTACCTGCCGGGCCGGATAGGCCCAGTCGCCCCGGACCAGCAGCGCCAGCAGGATCAGGCCGACCAGGGCATCCACTGGTCGCAGGCTGAAAAAGGTCCAGAGATAGAGCCAGGCGCTGGACTGCGCCAGCGGGGCATTGAGGGCGTGGAACAACCTGGCGTCGAAGGCCAGCAACTGACTCCGAACGTCAGGGATCAGCCAGAGCAGCAGCAGGCCCAGGGCCAGCCCCTGGCATAGCGCCAGGCGGCGCCACTGCCAGGTGGAAGAGAAGAGTGGAGCGTTCATCGAGGTCTCTTTTCACGAAAATTTCACGAATAGACCCGCTTGACCTCGATAACGTCACACTTTGTTACAGCCAGATGACGCAACAGTCCTTTGCATCCGCTGACTCAACCCAGGAAGGCCAGGGCCTCGTCTGCGACCAGCTCCGGTAATTCTTCCGCCAGGTAATGGCCACCCGGCAAGGCGCGCCCGCTGACCTGGGTGGCCACCTGGCGCCATTCGGCCAGCGGATCGAAGCAGCGCCCCACGGTGCCTTCGGCGCCCCAGAGCACCCGCAGCGGCAATTCCAGCCGGCGCCCGGCATCCAGGTCGGCCTGGTCATGCGCCAGGTCGATCCCGGCGCTGGCGCGGTAGTCCTCGCAGATGCCACGGGCGGTGCCGGGCAGGCTCAGGCAGCGCAGGTATTCGGCCAGCACCTCCGGGGGAAAGGGCGCCAGGCCGGCGCTGCGGGTACCCATCACGCCCTTGAGATAGCCTTCCGGATCGGCTTCGATCAACCGCTCGGGCAACGGCGCCGGGCGGATCAGGAAGAACCAGTGCCAATAGGCCCGGGCGAAGGCCTCGTCGGTCTGCCGATACATGGCCAGGGTCGGCGCGATATCCAGCAGCATCAGCCGCTCCACCGCCGCGGGATGATCCAGTGCCAGGCGATGGGCGACCCGGGCGCCGCGGTCGTGGGCCAGCACGGCGAAGCGCTCGTGGCCCAGCAGCCGCATCAGCGCGACGTTATCCCGCGCCAGGGTACGCTTGCTGTACGCCTCGGTGCCCGCTTCGGGCTTGGCGCTGTCGCCATAGCCGCGCAGGTCGGCGGCCACCAGGGTGAAGCGCTCGGCCAGCCGCGGTGCCACCTTGTGCCACATGACCAGTGTCTGCGGATGGCCGTGGAGCAGGAGCAGCGCCGGGCCCTGGCCGCCGACGCGGCAATTGAGCTCGACGCCGTCTACATCCAGCCGCCGCTGTTCGAAGCCCGCAAAGAAGCCGTCCATCTCAGGCCAGGGCCGCGGCGATGGCCTGGCCCAGGCTTTCGGTGGTGCCCTGGCCGCCGAGGTCGCGGGTCAGGGGCGCCTGCTCGGGCCCCTGGCGCAGTACCGCCTCGACGGCCGCCACCACGGCGGCGCCGGCCTCGGCATGGCCGAGGTGCTCCAGCATCATGGCGCCGCACCAGATCTGGCCGATGGGATTGGCGATGCCCCGCCCGGCGATGTCCGGCGCCGAACCGTGCACCGGCTCGAACAGGCTGGGGAAGGTGCGCTCCGGATTGATGTTGGCCGAGGGCGCGATGCCGATGGTGCCGGTGCAGGCCGGGCCCAGGTCGGAGAGGATGTCGCCGAACAGGTTGCTGGCCACCACCACATCGAACCAGTCCGGATGCAGGACGAAGTTGGCGGTGAGGATGTCGATGTGGAACTTGTCCACCGCCACGTCCGGATAGGCCTTGCCCATCTCCTCCACGCGCCTGTCCCACCAAGGCATGGTGATGGCGATGCCATTGGACTTGGTAGCCGAGGTCAGCTTCTTGCGTGGCCGCTGCTGGGCCAGGTCGAAGGCGAACTTGAGGATGCGGTCGGTGCCGTGACGGGTCATCACCGTTTCCTGGATCACCACCTCGCGCTCGGTGCCTTCGAACATGATGCCGCCGACGCTGGAATACTCGCCCTCGGTGTTCTCGCGCACCACATAGAAGTCGATGTCGCCGGGCTGGCGATTGGCCAGGGGCGCCTTGACCCCGGGCATCAACCGGCAGGGGCGCAGGTTGACGTACTGGTCGAAGCGGCGGCGGAATTGCAGTAGCGAACCCCAGAGGGAAATGTGGTCGGGCACCACGTCCGGCCAGCCGACGGCGCCGAAGTAGAGGGCATCGTAACCCTTGAGCGTTTCGAACCAGTCGTCCGGCAGCATCTTGCCATGGGCCTGGTAGTACTCGGCGCTGGCGAAGTCGAAGTGATCCCACTGCAGTTCGATGCCGAAGCGGCGGGCGGCGGCGTCCAGCACGCGGATGCCCTCGGGCATGACTTCCTTGCCGATGCCGTCGCCGGCGATGACCGCGATCTTGTGGGGCTTGGACGCTTGCATGGGCTTTCTCCGGCAGTCTGGATGGGATGGACCCAGTGTAGTCTCGTGCCGGAGGCGTACAATCCCGCTCCAGGGAAAGCCATTCTTAACCTGGGATCAAGAATCTTGTCCACCGATGACCTTGCCTTCTTCGTCCGCCTGGCTGGCCATCCCAGCCTGACCGCCGCCGCCCGGGAACTGGGCCTGTCGCTGGCGGCGGTGAGCAAGAGACTCACCGCCCTGGAGCGCCGGCTGGGCGTGCAGCTGATCCGCCGCACCACGCGGCGCCTGGACCTGACCCCGGAAGGCCTGCGCTATCTGGAAGGCGCCCGCCCGCTGCTGACCCAGCTGGAAGACCTGGAAGCCGCGGTCGGCCGACCCGATGCGCCTCTCGCCGGGGTGCTCAATCTCAACGCCACCTTCGGCTTCGGCCGCCGGCACCTGGCGCCGCTGCTGTCGGACTTCGCCCGCCGCCATCCCGAACTTGAGCTCAACCTGTACCTCTCCAGCCATCCGGTGAATCTGCTGGACGGTCCCTTCGACCTGGACATCCGCGTCGGCGAACCGCCGGACGCCCGGGTCATCGCCCATCGCCTGCTGGACAACCGCCGCCTGCTCTGCGCTGCCCCCGCCTACCTGGCCCGGGCCGGCGTGCCGGAAAGCGTGGCCGACCTGGCGCGGCACAACTGCCTGGTGCTGCGACAGGACGCGGGCGACTACGCCGTCTGGCGCTTCACCCGGAACGGCGAGCATTTCGCCCAGAAGGTCCGCGGCAGCCTGAGCAGCAACGATGGCGAGGTGGTGGTGCGCCTGGCGCTGGAAGGCCACGGGCTGATCCTGAGATCGGAATGGGACGTGGCCGAGCTGATCGCCAGCGGCGCCCTGGTGCCGCTGCTGACCGATCATGAGGCCTCGGCGGCGGCCATCTATGCGGTGCACCGCCAGCAACGCCACGTGCCGCGCCGACTGTCCGAACTGATCCGCCATCTGGCGCAGGAGCTGCCCGCGCGGCTGGGACGCTAAGGCTGCACGAATCTTCCAGACCGACATCAGGTCAGTGACTAGACTGAAAGGCCCGAAAGCCCCCTTCTCTCGCCATGGCCGACGATCACTGGATCCAGCTGCAGCAGGACGCCGAGACCGGCATCGAGACCCTGCGCGCTCATTTCGAGGGCCATGCCTATGACCCGCACTGGCACGACGCCTATCTGGTGGGCTACACCGAGCAGGGCCTGCAGCAATTCCACTGCCGTGGTCAGCGCCACCTGAGCACCCCCGGCCAGGTCTTCCTGCTGGAGCCCGGTGAATTGCACGACGGCCAGGCGCCGGAGGCCGAGGGCTTCACCTATTCCATGCTCTATCTCGATCCCCAGTGGCTGGCGCGCGAGCTGCAGGGGCTGCATGGCGACGGCCGCCCCCTGGGCGAACCCGGCTTCGCCCGGACCCTGGTGGCGCAGGCCGAGCTGCATCGCGCCGTGGCCTGGGCCCATGAGGTCCTGAGTCGTCCGGAATTGCGCATCGTCCGCCAAAGCGCCCTCGATGCCCTGCTGCTGCGCCTCCTGCCGCAGCTGCAATGGCGGGCGCCCCAGGCCGGTGATCCACGGCTGCCCCAGGTGGCCCTGCGCGCCCGCGACTTCCTGCAGGCCCATCACCACGAGGACATCGGTCTGGAGGAACTGGCCCAGGCCGCTGGCGTCGACAGATTCCGCCTGACCCGCGCCTTCAAGGCGGCCTTTGGGCTGGCGCCCCATGCCTATCTGGTGCAGCTGCGCCTGTCGCGGGCGCGCCGCCTGCTGGCCGACGGCCTGTCGCCGGCGGAGACCGCCGCCGCCCTGGGCTTCGCCGACCAGAGTCACCTGGGTCGCTGGTTCCGCCGCGCCTATGGCCTGACCCCGGCGGCCTATCGCGCGCGCTGCTCGAATCTTCCAGACCGCTAGCGGCAAGGCTTGCGACCCTGGTGGCTCAGTCCTTCCAGGAGTCTCCCATGTCCCTGTTGCCCTTCCTGCTGTTCGCCCTGGTCGCCTCCATCACCCCCGGACCGACCAATGTGCTCATCCTCGGCCACAGCGCCCGCCACGGTGCCCGGGCCAGCTTGCCGCTGGTGCTGGGCGGCAGCCTGGGCGCGGTGGCCCTGGTGCTGGTGGTGGGCTTCGGTCTCGGCCAGACCCTGGCGCACCATCCGGACTGGCAGCGCGGCCTGGCCTGGGCCGGAGTGCTCTGGCTGAGCTGGCTGGCCTGGCAACTGGCCCGCGCCGGCGCGCCCGCGGTGGCGGATGACGGTGCCCGCCTGGGCTTTGGGGGTACCGCCGGGCTGCAGGTGCTCAACCCCAAGAGCTGGAGCATGGCGCTGGCGGTGGTGACCGTCTACGCCGAACCCGGTGCCGATCTCTGGCGGCAGGTGCTGGTGCTGGCCCTGGTGTTCCTGCTGGTGTCCGTACCCTGCCTGGGCCTCTGGGCGCTGCTTGGCCGGGTCGCGGCGCATGGCCTGAAATCGACCCGCGCCTGGCGCGGCTTCAACCTGGGGATGGCGGCGCTGCTGCTCGCCTCGGCCTGGGCGACGGTGATCTAGACCGGCATCCCGCCCTGATCGCGAAAGCTGTCCTCCAGGTGCTCCAGCCAGGCGCGTACCGCCGGCAACTGGCCGCGCCTGTGGGCATAGGCGGCCTGCAGGTGGCCGCCGGGCAGCGACCAGTCCGGCAGCAGGCGCTGCAGGCGACCCTCGGCCAGTTCGGTCTCGCAATAGAGCAGCGGCAGCATCGTGTAGCCAAGGCCCGCCAGGGCGGCGGTCTTGCGTACGCTGAAGTCGTCGATGCCCAGTCGGGCTTCCAGCACCAGTTCGCGGCGCTGGCCGGCGGGACCGACCATGCGCAGGTGCACCCGGCGATCCAGCTCCAGGGCGCCGAGCAGCGGGACCCCCAGCAGGGCTTCCGGCGCATCCAGCTGGCGACCGACGAGAAAGGCGGGGGCGGCCACCAGCACCCCGGAGGCCTGGCGCAGGCGGCGCACGATCAGCCCCGGCTCCACGTCGTCGACGTCCCTTACCCGCAGGGCCACGTCGAGGCCCTCGTTGACCACGTCCACCCGCCGATTGACCAGCACCAGCTCCAGCTGCACCAGGGGATAGCGCTGCAGGAAGCGGGTGACGACGTCGGGCAGGTAGTCCTGGGCCAGGGCCACCGGGCAGGATACCCGCAGCGGTCCACGGGGTTCGCTGGACAGACTGGCCGCCGTTTCGGCAGCGCTCTCCGCCTCGCGCAGCAGCGCCTGGCAGTGCACCAGGTAGCGCTCGCCGAGAGTGGTCAGGGTCAGGGTACGGGTGGTGCGCTGCAGCAGCCGCGCCCCCAGGCGGGTCTCCAGTTCGGCGATGCGCCGGGACAGCCGCGACTTGGGAACGCCCAGCAGGCGCCCGGCGGCAGCGAAACCCCCGGCTTCCACCACCTTGGCGAAGTAGGCGAGATCATTGAGGTCTTGCATGGGCGATTGTCCTATCCATGGGACGAAGCATCGCATTCTAGGCGACTAATCAGCCGATCGTCTTATCGGTAGTCTGGGCTCATCGCGTCGAACCCCATAGGACTACCGCCATGAAACTCTTGCACATCGATTCCAGCATCCTGGGTGATCATTCCGCCTCCCGGGCCCTGACTGCCAAGGTCGTCGGTGCCCTCAAGGCCGCTACGCCAGGCCTCGAGGTCAGCTACCATGACCTCGCCCACGATTCCCTGGGTCACTTCTCCGCCGCCAGTCTGGCTGCCGGTGCGACCCCGGCCGAACAGCGCAGCGCCGAGCAACGTGACGAAGCCGAGCGCAATGCCCGCGCCCTGCAGGAATTCCTTGCCGCCGACGTACTGGTACTGGGTGCGCCCATGTACAACTTCACCATCCCGACCCAGCTCAAGGCCTGGATCGACCGCATCACCGTGGCCGGCACCACCTTCCGCTATGGTGAAGCCGGTCCGGAAGGCCTGTGTGGCGACAAGAAGGCGATCATCGTCGCCACCGCGGGCGGCATCCATGCCGGCAAGCCCACCGGTATCGCCCACGAAGACTATCTGAAGCTGCTGCTGGGCTTCCTCGGCATCACCGATGTCCAGATCGTCCGCGCCGAAGGCCTGGCCTATGGCGACGAAGCCAAGAGCGCGGCCCTGGCCAGCGCCGAACGCCAGATCGCCGACCAGTACGCCTGAGTCCGGACGCCCTCAACCCCGGCCCCTCTCCCTCAGGGAGAGGGAAGCAGAGCGGCCCTCGTCTTTGTAAGGTGAGATTCGGGTACGCCTGAAAACTCCTCACTTCAAAGATCGCGGCAAGCTCTGGAGGCCTGGGGCACCAGCGCTCATCCAACCGCACCGATGCGCTTTTCCCCCTCTCCCTACGGGAGCGGGCCGGGGTAAGGGCAGGCCCCGCCTCAGCTGAATCCCACCACCGGATGCGGCACATAGGGCGCTTCCAGGGCACTGATATCTTCCTCGCTCAGCTGCAGTTCCAGCGCCGCCACCGCATCCTCCAGATGCTGCGGCTTGGACGCGCCGACGATGGGCGCGTCGATGCCCGGCTTCTGCAGCAGCCAGGCCAGGGCCACCTGGGCACGCGGCACGCCGCGGGCTTCGGCGATGCGCGCCACGGCGGCGACGATCTGCCGATCGGATTCCTCGCTGGCGGTATAGAGCGTCTTGCCGAAGGCATCGCTTTCGGTGCGCGCGGTGCTGGCGTCCCAGTCACGGGTCAGGCGGCCACGGGCCAGCGGACTCCAGGGGATCACGCCGATGCCGGCATCGCGACACAGCGGCAGCATCTCCCGCTCCTCTTCGCGAGCGAGCAGATTGACGTGGTTCTGCATGGTGGCGAATCTCGTCCAGCCATGGCGCTCGGCGGTGTGCAGCGCCTTGGCGAATTGCCAGGCGTACATGCTGCTGGCCCCGATGTGCAGCGCCTTGCCGGCCTTGACCACGTCATGCAGGGCTTCCAGGGTCTCCTCGATGGGCGTGTGATAGTCCCAGCGATGGATCTGGTAAAGATCGACATAGTCGGTGCCCAGGCGCTGCAGGCTGGCGTCGATGGCGGCGAAGATGGCCTTGCGCGACAGGCCGCCGACATTAGGCTTGTCGCGCAGCGGGAAGTACACCTTGGTCGCCAGCACGATTTCCTCGCGCACGGCATTGGCCTTGAGGAAGCGGCCGACGATCTCTTCGCTGGTGCCGTCGGAGTAGCTGTTGGCGGTGTCGAAGAAGTTGATGCCGAGATCCAGCGCCTTCTTCAGCAGCGGCTGGCTCTGGTCTTCCGGCAGGGTCCAGGGGTGATTGCCGCGCTCGGGGACGCCGTAGGTCATGCAGCCGAGGCAGAGGGGCGATATCTTCAGACCGGTACGGCCTAGATTGCGGTAGTTCATGGGGGCCTCCAGGGGTGGTCGAAAAGAGTTGACCATGGCGGTCCCGGATCGACTGCAACGAACTTACCGGCTGCTGGCTTGTTCTAGATGGATTCGTACCTAACAACCGGAGATGCTCCATGAAGAAATATGCTTCCGCGGTCTGGCAAGGCGGTCTGAAGGATGGCAAAGGCCATATCTCCACCGAGAGCGGCGCGCTCAAGGACAATGCCTACGGCTTCAACACCCGTTTCGAAGGCACGCCAGGCACTAACCCCGAAGAATTGATCGGCGCGGCCCATGCTGGCTGCTTCTCCATGGCCTTCTCCATGCTGCTGGGCCAGAACGGTCTGACCCCCGAGCGGATCGAGACCAAGGCCGATGTGACCCTGGACAAGGTCGGCGACGGCTTCGAGATCACCACCATCGATCTGACCATGAAGGCCAAGATCCCCGGTGCCACCCAGGAGCAGTTCACCACCATCGCCAATCAGGCGAAGGAAGGCTGCCCGGTGTCCAAGGTGCTCAAGGGTGCCAAGATCAACCTGAACGCCACGCTCGAAGGTTAAGGGTCACAGGTGGCTGCCGGTGCCGCCCAGGCATCGGCAACACCCTGTTCCAGAGCTCGTTCGCCGGGAACTTCGCGACTCGCTAGACTGCTCCGACCCCGCTTTCGGAGAGCACGATGAACGACTCCATCTTCATGACCCTGTTTTCCATCCTCGCCCTGTTGCTGCTGGGCGGCGGTGTCTACGGTTGCGTGATCCTCAACCGCCAGCGCAAGGATATCGAGAAGAACGACAGCGAAGGCTAGGCCGGTCGCCGACCCGCCAGATAGCGCACGCCCTGGGCGCCGAAGACTTCTGAGTGAGGCTCATGGGCGGCCAGGTGAAAGACCTCCCCTGCCGCATAACAACGCTCGCCCGTTGCCGTGCGAATGCGCAGTTCGCCTTCGATGACCAGCGCCTTCGCTTCGAAGGGATGCGCATGGGCTTCCAGGCTGCCCTGGGCTTCGCGCTCGACCAGCACCGGTGGCTGAAAGCCCTCGCGGGCGAGTTGCTCGATGAAGGTGGCCTGGTCCAAGAGCGCTCCTTGAATTGATGACGATCAACGCCCAGATTAGGAATCCAGTCCAACAGGGGCCAGTGCAATATCGCTATGACAGGGCATGGCTGCCGCTATGGCCGACCGCGCCTGCCGAGCCGATGGAAACCTCGGCGACCCGAGGTTCCACGTGGAGCATCAGCGCTCCAGCTTGCGCTCGACCTCGGCGGTCTTGCGCTTGAGCGCTTCGGCTTCCTGCTCCTTGGTCTTGATGTCGGTCGGCGTGATGACCTTGTCGATGGCATCGGTCGGCGTCGATTCCGGCTGCTCCATGTCCTTTTTCACCACATCCACCGGACGGCCCGCCTCATCGAGAGCGGGTTCGTTGGGCGGGGTCTTGCCCAGGTGGGCATCGGAACGCTGGTCAGTCATGGCAGGCTCTCCTCAATAGGGTGTCTCTTTCGAGCGCAACGACCGACAGGGAGTTCGCCCGCGACTCAATTGCGGATGCGAACCCGCTCCAGATAGGCCAGCAACTGCGCCTGCTCGCTGGCATCCAGCGGCGCGAAGACCGCTTCCAGCGCCTGGGTACGCGGCACCTGGGCCTGGTCCAGCGCCTGGCGACCCTGCTCGGTCAGATGGACCAGCAGCGCCCGGCGGTCCTGGGGATGGGGTTCGCGACGGACCAGGCCGTCGCGCTCCAGGGCGTCGAAGGCATCGGTCAGGGTACGGGGCGCATGGCGAAGCTGTTCGGCGACCTCGCCCGGACGGCAGGGTCCCAGGCGCTCCAGCACCTTGAGCACCTTATAGCGGGCGAAGGAGAGTCCGGAGGCCTTGAGGGTCTCATCCAGTTGTTGGCGCATCTGCCGTTTCAGATCCATCAGGGCTTCGGCAATGGCGGCGGCGGTTGACATGAAAGCTGCTTACCTCGAATATAGTGAGGAACCTCAATGAATGGTACCTCCGCAATGGCGACATCTTTTCACAGCCGCGAGGGCGATGCCAGTGCCCCTCACCTTTTCCAGCGTGTGCGCTTCGACCTCAAGCGACGTTGGGCGACCGTCGTCCGCCGCGAAGACCTGGGTGGCGACCTGCTGCGCCTGACCTTTGGTGGCAGCGACCTGGCCGATTTCCAGAGCGCGGCCTTCGACGAGCACGTGAAGCTGTTCGTCCCCGCCGACACCACCCCGATCCGCGCCGCCAGCGCCGAGCAGCTGGTGGGTCGACACTACACGCCGCGCCACTACGATGCCGCCCGTGGCGAACTGGCCATCGACTTCTATCTGCATGAAGCCGGGGTGCTGACCACCTGGGCGCGTCAGGCGCAGCCCGGTGCCGAGCTGATCATCGGCGGCCCCAAGGGCGCCCTGGTGCCGCCCGAGGACTTCGACTGGTACCTGCTGGCCGGCGACGAGACGGCCCTGCCCGCCATCGCCCGCCGCCTGGAGCAGCTGGCCGCCGGCGTCCGGGTCCAGGTCGTCACCGAAGTGGCGCGTCCGGGCCTGGAGATCGCCCTGTCGACGGCCGCCGCCGCCGAGATCCGCTGGGTCTATCGCGAAACCGGGGCCAATGCCCTGGTGCAGGCCCTGGAGCAGCTGGAGCTGCCCGCGGGCGAAGGCTATGCCTGGATCGCCGGTGAAGCCACGCAAGCCCGTGCCGCGCGCCAGGCGCTGCTGGCCAAGGGATTGCCGCGGGACTGGGTCAAGGCGGCCGGCTACTGGAAGCTTGGCGAAAGCGACCAGCACGTGAAGGTCGAGGATTGAGCACCACCGCCGCCGTCACCGACGGCCTGCCCCCGCCACGCCGCTATCGCGCCGTCGCCGCCCTGCTACTGGCCATCAGCATGACGGTGCTGGACAGCGGCATCGCCAACCTGGCGCTGCCCAGCATCGCCGAAGCCCTGGACGTCTCGGCTGCCGCGGCGGTCTGGATCGTCAGCGCCTATCAGCTGAGTCTGGTCGCCCTGCTGTTTCCCCTGGCCGCGGTGGCCGAGCGTCTTGGCCTGCGCCCGGTCTTCACGGCCGGGGTCGGGATCTTCGGCCTGGCCTCTCTGGGCTGCGCCCTGGCGCCGGATCTCGCCAGCCTGGTGGCTGCACGGGCGCTGCAGGGGGTGGGCGCCGCCGCCATCATGTGCGTCAGCGCCGGTATCGTCCGGCTCTCCTATCCGCGCGACCGGCTGGGTCGTGGCATCGCCATCAATGCCCTCTGCGTGGCCCTGGGCTCGGCCGCTGCGCCCAGCCTGGGGGCGGCCATCCTGGCGCTGGGTGGCTGGCCCTGGCTGTTCGCCGTCAATGTGCCCGTGGCGATGCTGATCGCACTGCTGGTGCACAACCTGCCCGACAGCCCCCGCGCGCAGCGCCGCCTCGATCCGTTCAGCGTGCTGCTCAACGCCCTGCTGTTCTGCGCCGGCATCGGCGGTCTCGAACGTCTCGGCGCTGCGCCGTTGCAGGGCGTGGGCCTGCTGCTGCTGGCCGCGGCCAGTCTGCTGTTGCTGGTACGCCGCGAGCGCGGTCTGCCGGCGCCCCTGCTGCCGGTGGACCTGCTGGGACTGCCGGCCATGCGTCATTCGGTGCTGGCTTCGGTCTGTTCCTTTGCCGCGCAGATGCTCTGCTTTCTCGCCCTGCCCTTCTATCTGCAACACCAGCTCGGGCTGGTGCCGCTGCAGGTGGCCCTGCTGATGCTGGCCTGGCCGCTCACCGTGGCCGTGTCGGCGCAGGTAGCCGGGCGCCTGGCCGACCGCCATCCGCCGCAGCGGCTGTGCATGCTCGGCGGTCTGGGCATCGCCCTGGGGCTGGCGGCGGCAGCGGTGATGCCACTGGAGCGCTCGACCGCCCTGCTGATCCCCTGCCTGATCCTCGGCGGCATCGGCTTCGGCTTCTTCCAGGTACCCAACAACAGGATCATGCTCACCGCCGCGCCAGCCGGTCGCAACGGCGCCACCGGTGGCGTCCAGGCCACCGCCCGGCAGACCGGCATGGCCCTGGGCGCCGCGGCCCTGGCGCTGCTGCTGCATCTGGACAACAGCCTGGCCCCGCGGCTGGGGCTGGCCCTGGCGGCAACGCTGGGTCTGGTCGCCGCCTGGTCCAACTGGCGGGCACCGCGCTAGGGCTGTGGGGTCGCCTGGTCGAGCAGCGCCTTGAGCGCCTGCTCACGCTCGGCCGCCGGGCGCTCGCCCAATAGCCGTACCCGCTGGAAGAACGCCGGCCAGTTGCCCGGGTGCTGTCGATAGAGGGCGGCAAAGGCCGGCACCCACTGTTCGTACAGACCATAGGGCACCAGCCGCGCGTTGTTGAGCGGCTGGCTCATCCAGCCATCGAAGCGGCGATCGTCACGCCAGGCCGGGGTAGCGCGCATCCGCTGGTAATCGCTGCGCAGCTGCGCGAAGCGCCGGGCCTTGGCCGCGCGCCTGGCCGCGGTCGTCAATGGCTGGGCATAGAGCCTGGCCAGGTCTGCGCGAGTGGTCAGCAGCAGCGCGCGGAATTGCTGATAGCGGGCTTCGCGCCCCGTATCGGGTGGCGGCAGGCCGCGACTGGCGCGCCATTGCCGCAGGCCTTCGCCCTCGACGAAGGTGGCATAGGACTCGTTGAAGGCGGTATCGCCGGGCAGATAGAAACGCTGGTGCGCCAGCTCGTGGAAGATCGTGGCCGCCACCTGGTCGTCGTCCCAGCGCAGCATACTGCTGAGCAGCGGATCGCTGAACCAGCCCAGCGTCGAATAGGCCGGCACGCCACTGACATAGGTGTCCTGGCCCTGCGCCTGCAGCCGCTGCGCCTCGGCTCGGGCCTTGGCTTCCTGGTAGTAGCCGCGATAGGCCACGCAACCGGCGATGGGAAAGCAGTGGGTGGTGGGCTGGGTCGAGAATTCGGCGGTGGCGAAGACATTCCACAGCACGAAGGGCCGCTTGAGTTCGACGAAACTGCGATAGCTGGCGTTGTCCGGCAGGGCCAGTTCGGCACTGGCGAAGCGGCGGGCCGCCGCCGCGGCGGCGAGGCGTTCGCGCAGGACGGAGGGGCGCGCCGGATCTGCGACGACCGTCGCAATGGGCTCGCGATCACGGATCAGCGCCCACTGGCCCTGTACCATCTGGCCGTAGTACCCGACCGAGGTACAACCGCTCAGTCCGATCACGAGGGACAGCAGCGCCAGCCAGCGGCTCGTGCGTTGCGCAGGCAGTGTGCCTGGCTGGGTGGCGCGCCCTTCCCTGCCCGGAGTTGTAGCCGTCATGCGTAGACTGTGCCTGCTGTTGCCTGTGCTGTTCCTAGGTGGCTGTTCCCTGTGGCCCTTGCCCAAGCCCGATCCGGCACAGGCCTGGATCGATCTGGACAGCGATGGCAAGGCCAAGCTGGAAGCCCTGCGCGCCGATCGCAAGGATCTCGAAGACAAACGCTACTTCCAGGTCTGGCCAGGGAGCCATGATCTGCAGGTACGCTACCAGTTCGAGGTGCAGCCCACCAACATCGGCGCCCAGGTGGCCGATCCGCTGGCGCGCACCTGCCTGGTGACCCTCAACTACAAGGCCTTCGCCGCGGGCGAGCGCTATCGCCTGGAAGCCGGCCAGACCGGCTGGCGGCCCTGGGCGCGCCTCTATGACGAGCGCAACCAGGAAGTGGCGCGCAGCACTGCCAGTCGTTGCGGCGACGTGTAGACTCGGCTGATCTCCCTGCCGCGAGTCGCCGTCCATGCGTCTGCGCCTGCTGGTCCCTCTGCTGCTACTGCTGGGCGGCTGCACCACGCCGCTGCCCCCTGTGGATCCCTATCAGGCATGGGTCGATCTGGTGCTGCGCGAATCCGCGGTAGGCGCTTCGCTGCTGGCCGAGTCCCAGGACGGCAGGCGTCTCGACGATGGCCGCTATTTCCAGCTCACCCCCGGCAGCCACAGCCTCAAGGTGAGCTATCGCTACGAACTCTATGGCGGCGGTGGCTTCGGTTCGCGCTTCGGCTGGCGGGAACCGCTGCAGATCCAGTGCTATCTGGAACTGGACTACGCGGACTTCCAGGCCGGCCGGCGCTATCGCCTGGAAGCCGAGAACACCTTCGGTCAGGGCGAGATCACCCTCTACGACGGCCCGCGCGAACTGGTGAGTTCCGAACGAGGCATCTGCTCGCCCTTCTGACCCGCGACTGGCCAGGCGGCCAGCACGGTCAGGCAATCGACCGCTAGGCGGGCACGCTGAGCCAGTCGTCCTGGCTGCGGTCCTGGGTGCGGACCACGGGCGGACGACTCTTCTGCTCGCGCAGCTGGCGACTCATGCGCAGGAAATCCTCGCGTTCCATCCAGCGCGGTGCGGGCTGGGCAAGGGACAGAGCTTGGCGAATCCGGGCGAACGGCGACATGGCATTACCCTCTTGGCTAAATACTGTATGCGCAAACAGTACTAAGCCAGGCGGAACTGTACAAGTATCCAGCGGATGAACGGTCTGTCCCCCGGGTCGGGGATCAGTCGTTGCGCTGATAGAGGATCTTGTAGGTCCCGTTGGCGCAACTGCCCACCACCATGTTGGGATCGCGCACCTCGGCATTGGGGACCGCTTCGAGGGTATAGGCGGTCACCCCGGCCGACTGGATCTTGACCTCGATGTCGGCCTTGAGCTGGTCGCAGGACAGGGGTTCGGCCCGCACGGCGGTGCTCAGCAGGGCGGCGCAGCAGAGTAGCGATAGACGCAGCATGGCGATTTTCCTTGGCGTGATGACCTCTCAGGCTTGGACGCCCGAGCTGTGGCGATGTTCTCAGCGCTGCCCTTTGCTCAGCGAAGCGGTGGAACCTGGAGCCCGAACGGTATTTCCGATGGTCACTCCTTCCAGCGAAGTGCCCCCATGTTCCAGTGGTTGAAAGACAATTCCCAAGTCCTCACGCTCTTCGCCCAGTGCTGCACCCTGGGCGTCTGGGTGCTCTATGCGCAGCTCCTGCTCAACAACTACAAGCGCCAGCGCCAGCCGCGGCTGATCATCAACCGCGGCGCCGGTAAGGGCGTGGGTGCCCTCTGCCTGCTGTCCAACATGAGCGCCGAGCCGGTGTTCATCAACCAGCTCACGGTGATCCTCAAGACCAATCGCGAGACGCTCTACACCGATGTCACCGACATCCGCGAGAGCGGCCAGGATGACTTCGACCCCGATCTGGTGCTGGGCGAGGCGACCCACCAGGGTCCGCTCAACACCGGTGACTTCACCCACATCGGTACCTTCCAGGGTCTGATCCGCCGCGCCGCCGAGCACAACGGCCTGACCCTGGAAAACCACCGGCCGCCCGAGGGCTGGGTATTCGAGGGCCTGGAGATCCGCGCGGTCGCCTTCTATGGTTCGGATCACGATCCCATTGGAGTACGCCGGCGCTTTCGCCTGGGCCAGCACGACGGCCACTACTGCGCACTGATCGCCGAAGACTGGCAGACCCAGCAACTGACCTCGCGCCGCCAGCGACGCATGGTGCAGGACGACTGGATGGTCGACCTGGAACCCAAGGCTCAGCCAAAGAACCAGTAGCAGATCAGGATCGACGCCGTGACCCCGGTGAACTCCGCCAGCAGGGCGCAGCCCACCGCGTGGCGGGCGCGCTGGATGCCCACCGCGCCGAAGTACACCGCCAGCACATAGAAGGTGGTCTCGGTACTGCCCTGGATGGTCGCCGCCACCAGCGCCGGAAAGCTGTCCACGCCATGGGTCTGCATGGTCTCGATCAGCAGCGCGCGGGCGGCGCTGCCGGAGAAGGGCTTGACCAGCGCGGTGGGCAGCGCCTCGACGAAGCGGGTGTCCCAGCCAAAGAAGGTCACCGCATGGCGAACGCCTTCGAGGATGGCTTCCAGGGCGCCGGAGGCGCGTAGCACGCCCACCGCGCAGAGCATGGCGACCAGATAGGGCAACAGCGACTTGGCGACGTCGAAGCCTTCCTTGGCGCCTTCGACGAAGGCTTCGTAGACCGGCACCTTGCGCAGGGCGCCAAGGATCATGAACGCCAGGATGATGCCGAACAGGGTCAGGTTGCCGAGCAGCGACGACAACCCGGCCAGCGCAGTGGCGGTCAGGGTGAAGAGAAAGGCGACGAAGGCGCCGAAGGCCAGGGCGCCCCCGCCGATCCAGGCCAGCACCACCGGATCCCAGAGTTTCAGCCGCTGCATGAAGGCCACCGAGAACAGCCCGACCAGGTTGGCGCAGGTATGGGCGAGCAGGATCGGCAGGAACACCAGGGTCGGATCAGTGGCGCCCTGCTGGGCGCGGTACATGAACACCGTTACCGGCAGCAGTGTCAGCGAGGAGGCGTTGAGCACCAGGAAGAGGATCTGCGCATTGCTCGCCGTGGTGCTGCTGGGATTGAGCTCCTGCAGGGCACGCATGGCCTTGAGGCCGATGGGCGTGGCGGCGTTGTCCAGGCCCAGGCCGTTGGCGGCGAAGTTGAGGGTGATCAGCCCCAGCGCCGGATGGCCGCGCGGCACCTCGGGCATCAGCCGGGCGAACAGCGGCCCGAGCAATCGCGCCAGGGCGTCCACCAGCCCGGCCTTCTCGGCGATGCGCAGGATGCCGAGCCAGAGGGTCAGGGTGCCGAACAGCAGCACCATGACCTCCACCGACAGCTTGGCCATGGCGAACAGGCTCTCCACCATGGCGGCGAACACCCCGGTGTTGCCGGCCACCAGCCACTGGCCGAAGGCGCTGATCCCGGCAACGATGAAGAAGCCCAGCCACAACCCGTTGAGCATCGCGGTTCTCCCGGCAAAACGGCGATGATAACCGCAGCGTCCGCTCCCTGCAGGGACGCCGTTCAGTCTGTGGTCATCGCCGTCGGGTTATCCTCTGACCTTTCACGCAACCCGCTGGAGTCCGCCCATGCGTCTGTCCGTTCTCGCCCTGCCGCTGGTGCTCGCCGCCAGTCCGGTCTTCGCCTTCAACCTCAACGACGCCGTCAACGCCTACAACGGCGCCAACGGCAACAACAACGCCAAGGCCACCGCCGCCGCGGCGGCCACGCCCCAGGCCCAGGGCCTGCTGCAGGCGCTGACCAGCCAGCTCAACGTCACCCCGCAGCAGGCGGTGGGCGGCACCGGCGCCCTGCTCGGCCTGGCCAAGAATCAGCTGGTGGGCAACGACTATCGCCAGCTGGCCAAGGCCGTGCCAGGCCTGGATCAGCTGGCCGGCGCCAATGCCACTGGCGGCCTGGCGCAACTGGGCGGCCTGGGCAGTCTGCTCGGTGGCGGCGGTCAGGATGCCAAGCAGAGTCCGCTGGGCAGCCTGCTGGGCAATGTCGACAGCCGCCAGGACGTCGACAAGACCTTCAACGCCCTGGGCATGAACAGTGGCATGACCAGCCAGTTCGCCCAGGTGATCCTCGGCTATCTCGGCAAGCAAGGCACCCAGCCCTCCCTGCTGAGCACCCTGGGCAATGTCTGGGGCCTGTGACGGCGGCCCGCGCTGGCTGACCTACGCAGCGGCCGGCGCCGAGCCGGACTACGCCGAGGCGCCGCTCGGCTGGCTCTATGCGGACCGTGGTTCCCTCACCGAACGGCTGACCGCCCTCAGCGATGGACGCTTCGCCGTCGAGGTGATCGCCCAGGGCTGGCAACCGCTGCGCCCGGACGAGTGCCAGGCGCTTGAAGTGCCGCCGGCCAGCCCCGGCTGGGTGCGCGAGGTCTGGCTGCGCGGCAATGGCGAAGCCTGGGTCTTCGCCCGCAGCGTGGCGGCGCGCACGGCCCTGGAAGCGGCGGATTTCGACCTGGCGGCGCTGGGCGAGCGGCCGCTCGGGCACTGGCTGTTCCAGGCACCGGCCTTTGCCCGCGGGCCGCTGCAAGCCTGCCGCTATCCACTGGCCTGGCTGCCCGCAGGGGCGGCAACCGCGCCCTGCTGGGCCCGGCGCTCGGTGTTCCGGCGCGGTCCCCTGGCGATCCTGGTGGGCGAGGTCTTTCTGCCGGCCTTCTGGCCTCACGCCGGGCGCGAGGGCTAGGCGGAGCATCACGACGGCAGCGGCGACGCCCCGGGGCCCCTATAATCGCCAGGCCCTTCACCATGCAGCCGTCCGATGAAAAAGAACGCCTCCCGTCCCCGTGATCGCCGTCCTGCCGCGCCCCGCGGCCCCGAGCCCAGCGCCCGGGTGATCGCCACGCGTCCGCGCCGCGAGCGCATCCGCGACTTTGTCCAACTGACCCGGCTGGACCGACCCATCGGTATCTATCTGCTGCTCTGGCCCACCCTCTGGGCGCTGTGGATCGCTGCCGAGGGCGTGCCGAGTCTGAAGAATCTGCTGATCTTCGTGCTCGGCGTGGTGCTGATGCGCTCGGCCGGCTGCGTGATCAACGACTTCGCCGACCGCAACTTCGACGGCCATGTCGCCCGCACCAAGAATCGTCCCCTGGCCACCGGGCGCATCTCGCCCAAGGAAGCCCTGCTGTTCTTTGCCGTGCTGGTGCTGCTCAGCTTCGGCCTGGTGCTCTGCACCAATGCCACCACCGTCTGGCTGTCCTTTGGCGCCCTTGGCGTGGCGGCGCTCTATCCCTTCATGAAGAGATATACCTACTACCCTCAGGCGGTACTGGGTGCGGCCTTTTCCTGGGGCATGCCCATGGCCTTCACCGCCGAGACCGGCGAGTTGCCGGCGGCGGCCTGGCTGCTGTTCGTCGCCAACGTGATCTGGACGGTGGGTTACGACACCTATTACGCCATGGCCGACCGCGAAGACGATCTCAAGATCGGGGTGAAATCCACCGCCATCCTGTTCGGCGACGCCGACCGGGTGATAATCGCCACCCTGCAGGGCCTGACGCTGTTCTGCCTGGCGCTGGCCGGCGGCCGCTTCGGCCTGGGCCTGCCCTTCTACCTGGGCCTGCTGGTGGCAGCCGGCTGCTTCGCCTGGGAATTCCACGTCACCCGGGACCGTGACCCGCTGGTGTGCTTCAGGGCCTTCCTGCACAACCACTGGGCGGGTCTGGCGATCCTCATCGGGATCATCGCCGATTACGGACTGCGCTGAGCCGGAGCGCCCGCGGCGGCATCGGCCACCACCTCCGGCAGCGCCTCGGGTTGCGCCGCCGGCACCGCCCGGGCCTTCTTGGCCCTGGAGGCCTTGCGGCTCTGCTGCCAGGCCACCGCCAGGCCGCTGGCGCAGATGATGAGGATGCCGATCAGCGCGCCGCTGTCCGGCACATGGCCGAAGACGAGGTAGCCGATGATGCCGGCGGTGACGATCTGGCCGTAGCTAAAGGGCGCCAGCAGCGCCGGCGGCGCATAACGGAAGGCCTGGGTCAGCAGCAGGTGGCCGGACATGCCGAAGAGGCCGAGCAGCGCCAGCATGAAGCCGTGGGTCAGAGTCGGGATCTCCCAGAAGAAGGGCACCACGCTGCTCAGCACCAGGGTATTGATGATGCCGGTGAGAAAGTTGCTGGTGGTGGGGCTGTCGATGCCGCTGAGCAGGCGCGTCAGCAGCTGGTAGAGGCCGAAGCACACCGCCGAGCAGACCGGCAGCAGCACCGCCGGGGTGAACAGCTGGCCGCCCGGCCGCACGATGACCAGCACCCCGATGAAGCCGGCCAGCACCGCCGCCCACTGGCTGCGGGTCACGCTCTCCTTGAGCAGCGGCACCGACAGTGCCGTCACCATCAGCGGGGCGAGAAAGTTGACCGCGGTGGCCTCGGCCATCGGCAGATAGCGCAGCCCGGTGGTGAAGAACAGACTGCAGCCGATCAGGCACAGCGCCCTGAGCACCTGCAACCCCGGCCGCTTGGTGCGGATCACCGCCAGCCCCGAGCGCGGGATGAAGATGCCCATCATCAGCAGGGTGTGGGAGAGGTAGCGGGCCCAGACCACCATGACCACCGGATAGAAGCCGGACAGGTACTTGGAGAGGGCATCGTGGGAAGCGAACAGCCAGACCGCGAGGCAGATCAGGGCGATGCCCTTGAGCGGCTGGTCGGCGAATCTCAAAGTGGGTCCTGCGGTAGCGCTCATTGGACTCCCGTGGTACTGACGGCGGTCCCTGACCGCCTGCATGATCCGGCCGTCCTGCACGGCGGTCCGTCGGCGTGACCACCGACTCGGGACATGGACCTCGACGCCACCGGAGCGTGCCGTCGAGCAGCCGTCCTGTCGCCCTCAGGACCGCGATACCGGGCGATATTTCAATAGCTTACTAACTATGACCCGGCGTGCAGCCCGGTCTCCCCCGAGCTTAGTCCAAGCGCCCCGCCGATCTCAATGCGCTTGGCCGACGACTTCGCTGACGGCCCGCACGAAGGCCTCGTCCGCCTCCAGCGCCCCGGGGATCTGCTCGCGCAGATAGGCCACCCAGGTGCGGATCTTGGCATCCAGGTACTGCCGCGAGGCATAGAGGGCATAGACGTTGAGGCGCTGCAGGCGATAGGCCGGCAGCACTCGCACCAGGCTGCCGTCGCGCAGGCCGTCTACTGCCGAATAGAGCGGCAGCACGCCAATCCCCAGCCCCTGGCGCAGGGCCTCGGTCATGGCGTCGCCGACGTTGACCTGGAAGGGGGTCTCGCCGATGCGATAGGTTTCCGGTCCATTGGGGCCGTCGAAGTGCCAGCGGTCGAAGGACACCACCGGACTGATGAATCTCAGGCAGGCGTGATTGGCCAGCTCCGCCGGCGTCTGCGGCTGGCCATGCTCCTGCAGATAGGCCGGCGAGGCGCAGAGGATGCTGTAGGTGTGGCCGATCTGTTGGGAGACGAAGCCGGAGTCGGGCAGCTCCACGGCTACCACGATGGCGAGGTCGAAGCCCTCCTCCAGCAGATCGGGGATGCGGTTGGCCATGGTCAGGTCGAAGCGCACCTCGGGGTGCAGGGCGCGATAGCCGGCGATGGCGCGGATCACGTAATGCTGACCGATGCCGGTCATGCTGTGCACCCGCAGCCGCCCTTCGGGCCGCGCCTGAGCGTGCCCGGCCTCGGCTTCGGCCTCCTCGACATAGGCGAGGATCTGCTCGCAGCGCGCCAGGTAGCGCTGGCCGGCTTCGGTCAGGGCGATGCGTCTCGTCGTGCGGTGCAGCAGGCGGGTGCGCAGATGGGTTTCCAGATGGGCCACCGCCCGGGAGACGTGGGCCGTGGTGGTCTGCAGCGTCTGGGCCGCGCCGGTGAAGCTGCCGCTTTCCACCACGGCGACGAAAACGCGCATGTTGTGCAGGGTGTCCATGCCGCCTCGACAGTCGGGAAAAGCGTCATTCTCCATATTATTTCAGTATGTGAAACAAAGATTCGCGGGTTGACGCGCTAATCGACCACCCCGGAATTTTATAGAATCGTTAGCAGCCTAATGGTAACGTCCGCTGACCTCGCGGTTTACGTCCGTCCTCTACAGGCGTCCTCTTCAGTTCCAGCTCATCTCGCCAACCTCGCTGCGCTGCCTCATGCCAGACGCAGGTTTGGCCCTGTTGCCAACGGACCTCCACGTGTCGCCTTCCTCTAGCAGAGTCTGGCCTGCGCTCTCGGTGGTCGCCCTCGCGACCCTGCTGGCCGGCTGTATCGGTACCGGTCACAACGCGCCCCAGGCGCAGCGTCTCGACGACCAGGCGCTGGCCACCGACGGTGCCATCCAGGCCGCCGCCAGCCAGGCCGCCTGGCCCGAGCGCCAGTGGTGGCGCGCCTATGGCGATCCCCAGCTGGATGCCTGGATCAGCGGCGCCCTGGCGGACAACCCGCGCCTGGCCACGGCTGCCGCCCGGGTGCGCCGCGCCGAGTCCCTGGCCGGCCTGGCCGAATCCCGCGAAGCCCTGCAGGTCGAGGGCAAGGGCGCCTTCAAGCGCTACAGCTGGCCCACCGACGGCTTCTATGGCCCGGGCGAGCTGGCCGATCGCACCACCTGGAACAACAATGCCGAACTGGGTCTGAGCTATGCCCTGGACTTCTGGGGCCGCGAACGCGACGCCAGCGCCCAGGCCCTGGACCAGGCCCACCAGGCCGCCGCCGAGGTGCGCGCGGCCGAGCTGGAGCTGACCGGCAACATCGTCCGCAGCTATATCGGCTTCGCCCTGCACCACGACCAGCGCGACATCCTCGCCGCCACCCTGGAGCAGCAGCGGCACCTGGCCGACCTCGCCCAGCGCCAGCTGGACGGCGGCCTCGGCACCCAGTTCGAGGTCAGCCAGGCGCGCGCCCTGCTGCCCGAGACCGAACGCCAGCTGGAAGCCCTGGACGAGACCCTGGCGCTGGATCGCAACCAGCTCGCCGCCCTGGCCGGCAAGGGCCCGGGTGCCGGCGCCCGCCTGCAACGCCCGCGCCTGACCCTGGGCGCGGCACCGCGCCTGCCCAGCGCCCTGCCGCTGGAACTGGTCGGCAAGCGCCCCGACGTGGTGGCGCGTCGCTGGCAGATCGCCGCGGCGGCGAAGGGCGTGGACGTCGCCCGCGCCAGCTTCTATCCCAACATCGACCTGGTGGCCAACGTCGGCCAGTTCCTGACCCTGGGTCGCCTCAGCGAGATGCTGACCCACGCCAAGACCGGCTCCTTCATAGGTCCCGCCTTTTCCTTGCCGATCTATGACGGTGGCGCCCTGCGCGGTCGCCTCGGCGCGGAGTCGGCGGCCTACGACGTGGCCGTCAGCGCCTACAACCAGACCCTCGTCGACGCCCTCAAGGACATCTCCGACGCCCTGATCAAGGCCGATTCGGCAGCCCGGCAGGCCACCCTCGCCGACCAGGCCAGCCAGGAGGCCCAGCGCACCTACGACATCGCCCGCGAGGCCTTTCGCCGCGGCCTGACCGACTACCTGCACGTGCTCGACGCCCAGACCCGGCTGTTCGCCCAGCAACGCGTCACCGCCCAGGTGCACGCCCTGCGCCTGGCGGCCCAGGCCGCGGCCCTGGTCGCCCTCGGTGGCGGCGCGGACCTCGAACGCGGCCCGGGCGACCACGACCTGGTGCCGGCGCGCGTCGCCGTCGAGCGAGCCCCCCGATGACTGCCGGCACCGCCACCGGTGCGCCGCTGCGCCAGGCCCTCGGCGCCTGGGCCCGCAGCGATGGCAGCCTCTGGCTGTACCAGGCCAAGGTGCTGCTCGCCGCCAGCCTGACCCTGTGGCTGGCCATGCGCCTGCAACTGCCGCATCCCAGCTCGGCGGTGATCACCGTGTTCATCGTCATGCAGCCGCAGAGTGGCCAGGTGCTGGCCAAGAGCTTCTATCGGGTGATGGGCACCCTGCTGGGACTGGCGGTGATGCTGGTGCTGATCGCCCTGTTCGCCCAGGAACGGGTGCCCTTCCTAATCTTCCTGGCGCTGTGGATCGGCCTCTGCGTGGCCGGCTCGGCGCGCTACCGGGACTTTCGCAGCTACGCCTGCATGCTGGCCGGCTACACCGCCGCGCTGATCGGCATCCCTGCCGCGCTCAATGCCGACACCGCCTTCATGTCGGCGGTGATGCGGGTGCTGGCCATCACCCTGGGCGTGCTCTGCAGCGGCGCGGTGAGCGCGGCGGTCTTTCCGCAGACCAGCGCCACGGCCATGCGCGCGACTCTCTATCGGCGCATGGGCGGCTTCGCCGGACTGGCCGCCGACGTCCTGCGCGGTCGTCTCGACCGTGCCTCCCTGGAGGCTGCCGGAATACGCCTGGCCGCCGAGGCGGTGGGGCTGGAAAGCCTGCGCAGCGCCTCGGCCTTCGAAGACCCGCACATGCGCATGCGCAGCGGGCGCCTGGCCCGGCTGAACGCCGAATTCATGGGCCTGACTACCCGCCTGCATGCCCTCAGCCGCCTGCTGATGCGCCTGCGCGAGCGCGACGCCCAGTTGCCGCTGGCAGCCCTCGAACGCCTCTGGGCGCCGCTGCTGGAGGTGTTCGAGGAATGGCGTGGCCAGGCCCTTACCGAACGCGCGGCCCTGGTGGCGGCGGCGCGTCTGGAGCAGCTGCACCAGGTTCTGCGGCCGCGCATTCGCGCCCTGCGTGCCGAGTTGCCGCCCCTGAGCGAAGCTGACCGGCGGGACTTCGAGACCGCCGTGGAGCTGCTCTTTCGCTTCACTGGCGAATGGCACGGCTATCTGCAGACCCATGCCTCCCTGGCGGCGCCACGCCACAGTCGCGAACAGTGGAAGCCGCGCTTCGTGGCCAAGGCCAATGCCCTGGGCGCGGCGGTCACCGGCCTCCGCAGCGCCTTTCTGGTGCTGGTGCTGGGCGCCTTCTGGATCGCCAGCGCCTATCCCAGCGGCGGCATGCTGGCGCTCAACGCCGCGGCCGTCTCGGCGTTGGCCTCGGCCTCGCCCGATCCCAAGCGCACCGCCCTGCAGATGGCGGTCGGCGCCAGTGGCGGCGTGGTGCTGGGCTTCTTCCTGACCTTCTTCGTCTTTCCCTGGATCAGCGGCCTGCCGCTGCTGCTGCTGACCCTGGCGCCGGTGTTCATGCTGGGCACCTGGATTTCCCTGCGCCCGGGCTGGATGGGCTATGGCCTGGGTTGCCTGGTGTTCTTCTGCTTCACCTCGATTCCCGACAATCCGCCGGTCTACGACGCCTACGTCTTCATCAACAACGGCATCGCCGTGGTCCTGTCGATGGTGATCACCGCGGCGGTCTCGGCGGTGCTGCTGCCACCCAACAGCCCCTGGCTGTGGCGCCGCCTGGAGCGTGACCTGCGCCAGCAGCTGGTGCGGGCGGTGAGCGCGCCGTTGCCGCACCTGGCGCCGACCTTCGAAGGCCAGACCCGCGACCTGCTCAACCAAGCCTATGGCGTCAGCGCCGGACGCGGTGAAGCGCAGCGGCGCCTGATCGGCTGGGCCTTCGTGGTGCTGGAGATCGGTCATGCGGTGATCGAACTGCGCCAGTTGCAGGCCCGCCTGCCCGCGACCCCGCGCTATGCCGAGGGCAGCGCCTGGCGCCAGGCCATCCGCGTGCTCGGGCGCGCCTTGGTGCGCCTCTTCCTCAAGCCCGGCGCGGAACATCTGCGGCGGGCGCTGGTGGCAGTGGACGCGGCCCTGCTTGCCGTGGCGACCGTGACCGAACCGCCGGAACTGCCCTATGACGAGTCGCCCCTGCGCCAGGTGCAGAGCGACCTGCATTTCATCCGCAGTGCCCTGCTCGATCCCCAGGGGCCCCTGGCCCGCTATCACGAGATTCCCCATGCCCCGTGAAATCGCCTTCCACGGCCTCTACCTGCCCACCGTGACGGTGCTGTTCCTGGTCGCCGCCCTGCTCGCCTGGGCGCTGGACCGGGTGCTTGCCGCGGTCGGCCTCTACCACGTCGTCTGGCATCCGGCGCTGCTGCGCCTGGCCCTGTTCATCTGCCTCTACTGCGCCCTGGCGCTGTGCGTCTATCGCTAGGACTCCTGCCATGATCCTCAAGAAACTCTTCGGCGTGCTCTTTACCCTGCTGGTGGTCTGCCTGGCGCTGATCCTCGGGCGGCTGCTCTGGGTGCACTACATGAACGATCCCTGGACCCGCGATGGCCGGGTGCGCGCCGAGGTCATCACCATCGCGCCCGACGTGGCGGGCCTGGTGACCGAGATCGCCGTGCGCGACAACCAGTGGGTCAACAAGGGCGACCTGCTGCTGCAGATCGATCCGGAGCACTACGAGATCGCCGTGCATCAGGCCGAGGCCACGGTCGCCGCGCGCAAGGCCACCCTGGCCATGCGCCAGCAGAACGCCCGCCGCCGTGCCGACATCGACAGCCTGGTGGTTTCCCGCGAGAACCGCGAAGACGCCAGCAGCGCCGCCCTGGCCGCCGAGGCCGATCTGCGCCAGGCCCAGGCCCAGCTGGAATCGGCGCGCCTCAATCTCAAGCGCACCCGGGTACTGGCGCCGGTCGACGGCTACGTCACCAACCTTTCGGTATTCAAGGGCGATTACGCCGCCGCGGGCGCGCCCAAGCTGGCCGTCATCGACGCCCATTCGTTCTGGGTCTATGGCTACTTCGAAGAAACCAAGCTGCCCCACGTGCAGGTGGGAGCGGCAGCCGAGATGCGCCTGATGAGCGGCCAGACGTTGCGCGGACATGTGGAAAGCATCGCCCGCGGCATCTATGACCGGGACAATCCCCAGAGTCGTGAACTCACCGCCGACGTGAATCCCACCTTCAACTGGGTTCGCCTGGCCCAGCGGGTACCGGTGCGCATCGCCCTGGATCCGCTGCCCGAGGGGCTGCTGCTGGCGGCTGGCACCACCTGCACGGTAGTACTGGAAGACGTTCGCGGCGAACGCTCCTGGTGGGACGCCTTCTGGCAGGGCTGAGCCCGCCCCGGGCACCCGCCTTTTCACTGCGCCAAAACGACAACACCCCTGACACCGGCAGGTTTCGCTTGAGACGAAACCGGTCGAATTCAGGGGTGTGGTCGTATCCAGCCCAGTCCGCCGCGAGTGCGAAAGTACTCCCTGTACTCTTGGAACCCTCCCTTACTGCAGAGCGTCCCGACCTTGTGGCCCTTGCGTCTCGGATCAGGAGACGACTTCGAGGTTGTCCATTGAATCGGCTTAAAGCTGCAATTCAATGACAGCGCCTCGGCTGCCGGTCGTCACGACCGACAGCCTGTCTTTCATGAGGCTGGCGTCAGGGACGACGACGGCCCATGAAGAACGACACCACGAACAGCACCAGGAACAGCACGAACAGGATCTTGGCGATACTGGTGGCAGTACCGGCGATGCCACCGAAACCCAGGACGCCTGCGATGATCGCGATGATCAGGAAAGTGATAGCCCAGCTCAGCATGGTGTTTCTCCTATGTATTACAAGTGCACTCAGCGGACGACAGCACCTGTCCAGCGAGCAGTGGTTTTATTAGCGAAATCCTGGGTATCCAGACTCGCCATCCGTGGTTCCACAGCGGTCAGATCGAGATCCAGACCGTTGAGGTTGTGCGTCTGATTGAGCGCACGACCCATTATCAAAGCGCTGAGCAACATCCCGATCACAACCGCCGCTGCAGCGAACAACACAATCACCAGCAGCATCCACATCATGGTCATGACCTCAGAATACCCAGCGGGTCTGCTTTACCAGACGGTCACCGTTGGACTGTGCCGGGATGGCTTTGAGTTCCCCACGACCTTGACTTGCCAGCGGCTTGGCTGCGGGCACCATGGCCTGGGCAGCAATGCGGGTGGAGGCGATGAGGGCCTGTTCGCGGCTGACGTCCTGGCCCTGAGGGGCAGCGACGGCGGCGCTGGCGAAGCAAGCGAAGAGCGCAGTACCTACCAAGTGCTTGCGAAGGGTCTGGCTGATCATCGGGTCTCTCCTGCAGTCCGTTGGCCCTAAGGCCGGCTTGCCAAGGAGATTGCAGACTACGTGCCAGCTTTTCGAAAACCTTTTTTACCTTATAAATCAAAAACTTACAGTTTTCACTGGTAGCCGCCACACATGCACCTTGCAAGGTGCAACGCCTGAAGCATTGCGTTTTGCATGATGGCCAGGGGTTGCTTGGATGGTCCCGGTCCGGTCGGCTGCCAGGCGCAACGGCAAATGACCGGATAAAAGTCTTCCCGGGCACCGGGAAAACCGTCTTTTCCCCGTTTTCGCCCCTCCGGGTTGCGATCTGCACGATGCTCGCAGAGGGACGGTCGATAGCCCGATGGTCCTGTGGATTGCAACTTGCACGATGTATCATGGACTAACTGCCAGCCCTGTCCTTTAGCGCGTTTCGGCCCTTTGGCCTGGAGTTTTGCCGTCATGGAACAAACCAGCGGTCGCATCCTGCTCGTGGACGACGAAGCCGCCATCCTGCGTACCTTCCGCTTCTGTCTGGAAGACGCCGGCTACAGCGTCGCCACGGCCAACAGCGCGGCCCAGGCCGAAGCCCTGCTGCTACGTCAGGTCTACGACCTCTGCTTTCTCGATCTGCGCCTGGGCGCGGACAACGGTCTGGACGTCCTGCAGCAGATGCGCATCCAGGCACCCTGGATGCGGGTGGTGATCGTTACCGCCCACTCGGCCATCGACACCGCGGTGGACGCCATGCAGGCCGGCGCCGCCGACTATCTGGTGAAACCCTGCAGTCCCGACCAGTTGCGCATGGCCGCGGCCAAGCAGCTGGAGTTCCGCCAGCTCTCGGCGCGCCTGGAGGCGCTCGAAGGCGAGGTGCGCAAATCCAGCGCCGGTCTCGATTCGCGCAGTCCGACGATGATGAGCATCCTGGAGACCGCCCGACAGGTCGCCACCACCGATGCCAACGTGCTGATCCTCGGCGAGTCCGGTTCCGGCAAGGGCGAACTGGCTCGCGCCATCCACGCCTGGAGTCGCCGCGCGAAAAAGACCTTCGTCACCATCAACTGCCCCTCGCTGTCCGCCGATCTGATGGAAAGCGAGATGTTCGGCCATACCCGCGGCGCCTTTACCGGGGCCAGCGAGAGCACCCTCGGTCGCGTCAGCCAGGCCGACGGCGGCACCCTCTTCCTCGACGAGATCGGCGACTTCCCCCTGGCCCTGCAGCCCAAGTTGCTGCGCTTCATCCAGGACAAGGAATACGAGCGCGTCGGCGATCCGGTGACCCGCCGCGCCGATGTGCGCATCCTCGCCGCCACCAACCGCAACCTGGAACAGATGGTGGCGGAAAACGAATTCCGCGAAGACCTGCTCTATCGCCTCAACGTCATCGTGCTCAACCTGCCGCCGCTGCGCGAGCGCAAGGAAGACATCGTCGATCTCACCGAGCGTTTCCTCGCCCGCTTCGTAAAGGACTACAACAGACCCGCCCACGGCTTCAGCGAGGCGGCCCTGGACGCCCTGCGCAACTACGGCTGGCCGGGCAACGTCCGCGAGCTGCGCAACGTCATCGAACGCGCGAGCATCATCTGCGGCCAGGACCTGGTGGACGTCAATCACCTGGGCCTGGGTGACAGCCCGGCCACCGGCGGCGCCGCCAGCGCACCGCGGGTCGGCGAGGCGCTGAGCCTGGAGGCCCTGGAGCGCGCCCACATCGCCGCGGTGATGGCCACCAGCGAAACCCTCGACCAGGCTGCCAAGACCCTGGGCATCGACGCCTCCACGCTCTATCGAAAACGCAAGCAGTACGGGCTATGAAGCTGCCGATCAAGTTGCACACCCGCCTCTTTCTCAGCATCTCCGCCCTGATCGCCGTAGCCCTCATCGGGCTGCTGGTCGGCCTGGTCAGCGTGCTGCACCTGGCCCGCGAGCAGAGCGTCCAGACCCGCAGCAACCTGGACTTCATCAACCTGACGCTGAACATGCGCCAGGAGCTGAGCAACAGCCTGTTCCAGATGCTCGACGGGGCACCCGATCCGCAGTCACTGGTGGCGGCCCAGCAGCGTTTCCAGGAGTACCTGCAACGGGTCGAAGGGCAGATGCGCAATCCCGAGCAGCTGGCCATCCTGGAAGACGTCAAGCAGCGCTACCAGCGCTTCGCCGACTACCTGCGCTCACCGCCGGCGGGCTATGGCGAGTTGCGCGCCGATCGCGGCTTCCAGCAAACCCTCAATGCGCTGCGCACGCGCATCTACGACCTGCAGCGCAGCTACGTGGTGACCCTGGAGCGCATGCAGGACGAGGCCCATGACCGCGCGGTGATCATCGCCCTGCTGCTGGCGCTGATCGGCGTGGCCATCCTGGTCACCGGGGTGGTGACCGCCAACGGCATCGCCCGGCGCTTCACCGGCCCCATCGATGGCCTGGCCAAGGCCGCCGAGCGCATCAGCCAGGGCAACTTCGACGTCCAGCTGCCGACCTCGCAGATCGCCGAATTCACCCTGCTCAGCCGCCGCTTCGGCAACATGGCCCAGGCCCTGCACCGCCTCAGCCAGACCAATGTCGAGGCGCTGGTGGCCGGGCAGCGGCGCCTGCAGGCAGTGCTCGACAGCATCGACTACGGCCTGGTGATCCTCGATCCCCAGGGCAACATCGAACACGCCAATCCGGTGGCCTGCCGCCAGCTGGGCTGGAACGAGAATCACCTGGGTGAATCCCTGATCGCGGCGCTGGAACGTCCGGAAATCGAGGCCAGCGTGCAGCGCGTCCTGGCCGGCGGTGCCCTGGATGCGGCGCCCGAAGACCTGGAGATTCGCGTCGACGACGAGGTGCGGCTGCTGGCCTGGAGTCTGACCCCGGTCAACCACGCCGACGGGCGCAGCGTGGGCGCGCTGATGGTGCTGCGCGATGTCACCGAGCAGCGCGCTTTCGACCGGGTGCGCAACGAATTCGTCCTGCGCGCCTCCCACGAATTGCGCACCCCGGTCACCGGCATGCACATGGCCTTCGGTCTGTTGCGCGAACGCCTCAAGGTGGCGCCGGAATCCCGCGAGGCCTTTCTGCTGCAGACGGTGGACGAGGAAACCCATCGCCTGGTGCAGCTGATCAACGACCTGCTGGACTATTCCCGTCACCAGAGCGGTCTGCAGCGTCCGGAAAAATTGCCGAGCGAGATCGGCGATCTGCTGGAGGCGGCCCGTGCCCGCCACGCCGACGAGGCCCGCGAGCGCGATGTCGAGCTGGCCGTCGAGTTGCTGCACACGCCGCTGCCACGCGTCAGCCTGGATCCCAAGCAACTGGGCCGGGTGTTCGACAACCTGCTGAGCAATGCCCTGCGCCATACCCCGGCGGGCGGCCGTATCGTCATCCAGGCCATGCGCCAGAACGAGCAGCTGCTGATGGCGGTGCAGGACAATGGCGAGGGCATCGCCTACGCCCAGCAGGGCCGGGTGTTCGAGCCCTTCGTGCAGATCGGCAGCCAGAAGGGCGGCGCCGGCCTGGGCCTGGCCCTGTGCAAGGAAATCATCCGCCAGCATGGGGGGCGCATCGGCGTGGTCTCCCGCCCCGGTCAGGGCACCCAGATCTTCATGACCCTGCCGACCTGAGCCAGGTCGGCCTCCGCCCACGAGTAGGGTCGCGCCAGTCGGCCCGATCCTGCCAGGACGGATGAAAACGAACGCCCGCTCGGACAGCCCATCACGACGTCACAGTGGAAAAGGCTGCGCCGTTTTCCACGCTACCGGGCTGGCCCCTCTCCTTTCGGGAGAGCCGCCGCAGGTTGGGTTGAGCGCAGCGCAGCCCAACGGTGCCCAGATCGAATCCGCGTTGCTGGGCTGCGGCGATGGAGCCGTTTCAACCCAACCTAGGGGCGCTACAGCAGCGTCCGCTCCAGCGCCTGGCGCCAGCCGGCATAGAGTTCGGGCACGGCATTGGCGCGGGGTTCGTAACGGCGGCGGGGCCGTTCGAGATCGGCCAGGGCCGCGGCGTCCTGCCACCAGCCCAGGGCATGGCCGGCCAAGTGGGCGGCGCCCAGCGCCGAGACCTCCGGCGACAGGCTGCAGATCACCGGGCGCTGCAGGAGATCGGCCTGGAATTGCAGCAGCCATTCGTTGCGCGTGGCGCCGCCATCCACCCAGAGTTCGTCCAGGGGCGTCGGACTGTCCTGCTGCATGGCGTCGAAGACGTCGCGAATCTGGTAGGCGATGGCTTCCAGGGCCGCGCGCATCAGGTGCGCCCGCCCGCAATTCTCCGCCAGGCCGCAGAACAGTCCGCGCGCCTCGGCCCGCCAGTGCGGCGCACCGAGGCCACCCAACGCCGGGACGAAGTAGACGCCGCCGTTGTCCGGCAGCGCCGCGGCTTCGGCGGCCAGGGCCTCCAGCTCTCCGGCGCCGCCCAGCAGCCGCGCCGTCCAGCCCACGGCGGCGCCGGTGTGGACGATGTTGCCTTCCAGGGCAAAGGTCGGGGTCTCGCCCAGGCGCCAGGCCAGGGTGGTGGCCAGGCCATGGGCGGAGACCACAGGTTCGGCGATGGGGGTCATCAGCGAGGAGCCGGTACCCAGGGTGGCCTTGACCTTGCCCGGGACGAAACCGCCCTGGCCGAACAGCGCCGCATGGGAATCGCCGATCATCGCCAGGATCGGCAGACCGGCCGGCAGCGGGCCCTGGGCACGGGTCTCGCCAAAGCAGCCGGCACTGGAGCGGATCTCCGGCAGCGCCGCCCGGGGAATGCCGAACAGACCCAGCAGCTGCGGATCCCAGTCACCACCGCGCAGGTCGAGCAACTGGGTACGGGCCGCATTGGCCGCGTCGATGAGAAAGCTCGTGCCACCGCTGAGTTGCCAAAGCAGCCAGCTGTCCACGGTGCCCAGGCAGATCTCGCCGGCGGCGGCGCGGGCCGTGCCGTCGGGAATCTGATCGAGCAGCCAGCGCCACTTGCCGGCGGAAAACATCGGGTCCAGCGCCAGGCCACTGCGCTGCAGGATCAACTCGCCGTGACCGGCGGCGTGCAAGGCTTCGCACTGCGGCTGGGATCTCTTGCACTGCCAGCTCACCAGCGGGCCGAGCAACTGGCCGCTGCTGCGCTCCCAGGCCAGGGCGGATTCACGCTGGTTGCTGATGGCGATGGCCGCCAGGGGGGCGTCCGTCTGGGCCAGGCAATCGCCGATGGCGCCCTGCAGGGCCTGCCAGATGGCCAGGGGATCCTGCTCGGCATAGCCCGCCTGCGGATGCTGGACGGTGAGCGGCCGAGAACCGCGGGCCACGACCCGACCGGCGCGATCCACCAGGATCGCCTTGGCATTGGTGGTGCCCTCGTCGAGGGCGAGGATCAGCGGTTCGGCGGCCATGGCAGCTCCTGTTGTTCTTGTCGTGGCAGACGCCTGAGCCTCAGCGCAGGCGCTGCACCGCAGCAACGATGCCGGCGGCATCGATACCGTGCTTGGCGCGGGTCGGCCCGCGGCCACCGGCGGCAGCATACTCGCCATCGGCGATGCCCAGGCGGATCAGCGGCACGCCCAGCGCGGCTTCGGCCATGACCTCGGCGACCAGGCTGCCCACCCCGCCGTTGACGTTGTGCTCTTCCACCGTGACCACCCCGCCGCGAGCGGCGCAAAGGGCTTCCAGCAGCGCCTCGCGCTGCAGCGGACGGATTGACGACAGATTGATCACCTGGGCGCTGATGCCCTGCTCGGCCAGCGACCGCGCGGCCTCCACCGCCTCGTGGACCACCGAGCCCAGGGCCACCAGGCTGACGTCGTGACCCTGGCGCAGCACATCGACCTGACCGGGGACGAAACGGTAGTCGGACCCATGCAGATCGGGCAGCGCCTTGCCGTCCAGGCGGATATAGACCGGACCGTCATGGGCCAGGGCGTGCTCGACGATCTGCCGGCACTCGCGGCCATCGGCCGGCGCATAGATCTCCACGTTACCGAAGCCGCGCATCACGGCGATGTCGTCGAGGCTGTGGTGGGTACTGGCCAGGGGACCATAGCTGGCCCCGGCGTTGAGCCCGAACATCTTGACGTTGGACCTGTTGTAGCAGACGTCCACCTTGACCTGTTCGTTGGCGCGGGAGATCAGAAAGGGCGCGGCGTTGCAGGTCACCGCCACCTTGCCGGCGAGGCCCAGGCCGGCGGCCACCCCGACCAGGGTCTGTTCGGCGATGCCGACGTTGACCAGGCGCTCCGGGAAGCGTTTGACGAAGGGGCCGATCTTGGCCGTGGAGGTGGAGTCGCTGACCACCGGCACCAGGTCGACGCCGGCGTCCACCGCGGCGATGAAGGCCTCGACCATGACGCTGGCGAGATGGGCTTCACCCGGGGTCTGGGTATCAGTGGCCATGGTCGAGTTCCTCCAGTGCAGCGGCGATCTCGTCGCCCTTGGGCACCCGGTGGTGCCATTCAGGTTTGCCTTCGATGAAGGAAACCCCCTTGCCTTTGACGGTATTGGCGATCAGCACCTGGGGCTGGCCGCGGTGTTCGCGCAGGGCTTCCAGGGTCTCCACCAGCTGGGCCACGTCGTTGCCATCGCACTCGACCACATGGAAGCCGAAGGCGCGCCACTTCTCGGCCAGGGGCTCCAGCGGCAGGATCTCGGCGGTGGGACCGGCCAGTTGCAGGCGGTTGTGGTCGACGATCACCGTGAGGTTGTCCAGCCGGTACTTGGCGGCGGTCAGCGCCGACTCCCAGTTGGAGCCCTCGCCCAGTTCGCCGTCACCGGTCAGCACATAGACGCGGCGCGGACTGCCATCGCGTTGGGCGGCCAGGGCGATCCCGGTGGCGACCGGCAGGCCGTGGCCGAGGGCGCCGGTGTTGAGCTCGATGCCAGGGGTCTTCTGCCGCACCGGATGACCCGGCAGGTGGGAGTCGAAATGCTGGTAGGTGTCGAGCCATTCCGGCGGGAAGTATCCGGCCTCGGCCAGGCAGCAGTAGAGGCCGCCGACGCCATGACCCTTGCTCTGGATGTAGATGTCGCGCTGGGGATCGGCGAGGCGTTCCGGGGCGACGTCGAGCAGGCGGAAATAGAGGGTGGCGAGGATGTCGGTCTCCGACAGATCCGCCCCGGTATGGCCGCCGGCAGGCGAGCCGGCATTGAGCTGGATGACGCGCCGGCGGATCAGCCGGGCCTTTTCGCGAATCTGCGCGACGTCGTACTGGAACGGATTCATCAGGCGACCCCCTCGGGTATCCGAAGCTGCGATGGAGCAGACGCCTGCCGAGGTTTCAGTGGGCGTCTTATGAATATTTATTCGTCACTGAAAATATATTTATCATTTAGACCCCAATCCGTGGGGCCGTCAATAGCCAGGAAAGGCCATTGGCGATCTGGCGAGCGGATAGAATGCGGGGCGGGATGCGGGATTGCCGAAGCCATCGTGTTCGGCACGCAGCGATGAAAAGGCGCTTGACTTCCATCCGGAACAGGCGGAGTCTGAATTAAAAATCAGGCACGCATAAATATTCAGGCGAGCCGGACACAAGAACAATAACCCCTAGGAGAAGTGCGTGGACGCCAAAGCCCCGACCGCCTCGCCACCCGCCAAGCCCCTCGCTCGCCTGGCACTGCGCCTGCCACGCAACGTCGGCGGCCCGCTGATCGGCCTGGCGCTGCTGATCGCCGTGTTCTCCTTTGCCTCGGAGTACTTCTTCTCCGTGCGCAACGCCCTCAACATCCTCGACCAGGTGACCGTGCTCGGCATCCTGGCCATCAGCATGACCCTGGTCATCGTCATCGGCGGCATCGATCTGTCGGTGGGCTCGGTGCTGGCCTTCTCCATGATGCTGCTGGGCTGGCTCTACCAGGACATCGGCTGGTCGCTGGGCCTGGCGATTCCTGCCGCCATCCTCGGTGGCCTGGTCTGCGGCCTGGTCTCGGGGCTGCTCATCGCCCGGGCCCGGCTGCCCGCCTTCATCGCCACCCTGACCATGATGTCGGTGGCCCGCGGCCTGGCCAACATCCTCACCGACGGGCGCCAGATCGTCGGCTTTCCGGACTGGTTCACCAACCTGGCCACGGTGCGGCACTTCGGCTTCCTCTCGGTCACCGTCGGGCTGTTCCTGCTGATGCTGCTGGTGGCCTGGGTGTTCCTGCGCTTTCGCGCGGGTGGCCGCAACCTCTATGCCATGGGCGGCAGCGCCGAGGTGGCACGGTTGTCGGGCATCAAGGTGCGCACCATCACCATCTGGATCTATGCCCTGAGTGGCGCCCTGGCGGGCCTGGCCGCGGTGGCCATGGCGGCGCGCCTGGACTCGTCCCAGCCCAGCGCCGGCCTGTCCATGGAGCTGGATGCCATCGCCGCGGTGGTGATCGGCGGCGCCAGCCTCAGCGGCGGCGTCGGCAGCGTCGGTGGCACCCTGGTCGGGGTGCTGATCATCGGCGTGCTGCGCAACGGCCTGAATCTGCTGGGGGTCTCGCCCTTCGTGCAGCAGGTGGTCATCGGCATCGTCATCGCCCTGGCCGTCACCCTGGACACCCTGCGCCGCCGTAACGGGCAGCGCTAGGTCAGATCTGCTTCGTCTCGTCACCGCAGTACAACAATAACAACGGAGTGCCATCCATGCTGACCCCCAAGAAGCTGTTGCTCAGTACCCTGTTCGCCGCCATCACCTGCACCGGCGCCCTCAATGCCCAGGCCAAGGAACTCACCGTGGGCCTGGCCGTGGCCAACCTGCAGGCCGACTTCTTCAATCAGATCAAGCAGGCCGTCGAGGCCGAAGGCAAGGCCAAGGGCATCAAGGTGATCACCGTGGACGCCCAGGGCAACTCGGCGACCCAGGTCAACCAGATCCAGGACCTGATCACCCGCCAGGTCGACGCCCTGATCTACATCCCGGCCGGCGCCACCGCCGCCGGTGTCCCGGTCAAGGCGGCCAAGGCCGCCGGCATCCCGGTGGTGGCGGTGGACCGCAACGCCCCCGACGCCCCGGGTGACACCTTCATCGCCAGCGACAGCGTCGCCGCCGCCCGCACCCTCGCCGAATACGTCGGCAAGGTCACCAACGGCAAGGGCCGCGTCGCCATCCTCCAGGGCCAGATCGGCACCACGCCGGAAAACGATCGCGCCAAGGGCTTTGCCGAAGGCCTGGCCAAGTTTCCCGAGCTGAAGGTGGTCGCCCAGCAGCCCGCCGAGTGGGCCCAGGACAAGGGCTTCGCCGTGGCCCAGGACATGCTCCAGCGCGATCCCAACATCAGCGTCTTCTTCGGCCGGGCCGACGCCATGGCCCTGGGTGCCGCCCAGGCGGTCAAGGTCGCCAACCTCGACCATCCGGTGACCATCGTCGGCTTCGACGGCGACGTGGCCGGCCTCAAGGCCGTGGCCGCCGGCACCCTGTCCGCCACCATGACCCAGCAGACCCGCAAGATGGGGCGCTTGGCCCTGGAATCGGCGGTGGCGCTCAAGGAAGGCAAGCAGGTACCCAAGGAGCAGCTGCAGGAAGCGATCCTGACCACCAAGGATAATGTCGCCCCCTTCATCGAGAACCATCCGTAACCACGATCTGCTGCGCGTCGGCCAACCTGCGTTGAATACAGTCTGGAGCGCCAGCCCGGTCGGACTGCTCATTTACCACGCGTAAATCCGAGCACACACCTGGTTGAGATCCCCCAGCCGCATTCAACTGGGTTGGCTCTAGCTCGCGAGATCGTGTTGGCTCCTGCCCCAGGTGCCTCCCAAGGGAGGCACCGTTTCAGCTCCCCCTTCGGAGGCCCCATGTCCGCCGTCATGCCCCTGGAACAGCCCGCCGCTCTCAGCCTGAGAAACATCGGCAAGAAATACGCCGGCATCGAGGTGCTGGCCGGGGTGGACGTCGACATCCAGCCGGGTGAGGTCCTGGCCCTGCTCGGCGAGAACGGCGCCGGCAAGTCCACGCTGTCGTCGATCATCGCCGGCCTGGTACCCCCCGAGGCCGGTGGGCGCATGACCTGGCTGGGTCGCGACTACGTCCCGGATTCCCCCGGCGCCGCGCTGGCCGCCGGCATCGGCCTGATCCACCAGGAGATCCGCCTGCTGCCGGAGCTGACCATCGCCGAAAACATGTTCGTCGGCCGCCTGCCCATGCGCGGCGGGCGCATCGATCGCGCCTTCATGGCAACCGAGGCCCAGCGCCAGCTGGATCGCCTGGGCCTGAAGGTACCCGCCACACGCACCGTGGCCGGCCTCAGCGTGGCTGCCCAGCAACTGGTGGAGATCGCCAAGGCGCTGACCCTCAAGGCACGCCTGCTGATCCTCGACGAGCCCACCGCGGCCCTGGGTGGCGAAGAAACCGAGTTGCTGTTCGCCCAGGTCGAGCGGCTCAAGGCCGAGGGCGTGTCCTTCATCTATATCAGCCATCGTCTGGAAGAGATCGCGCGCATCGCCGACCGGGTGCTGGTCTTGCGCGACGGCCGCCAGATCGCCCTGCACGCCACCGCCCAGGTGCCGGTGCGGCAACTGGTGGAAGAGATGGTCGGGCGCAGCGTGGAACGCATCTTCCCGACCATGGCCGCGCCCGGTACGCAGGAGGTGCTGCGGGTCAAGGATCTCAGCTGCCGCGAGATGCCGCTCAAGCACATCGATTTCGCGGTGCGCGCCGGCGAGGTGTTCGGCGTCGCCGGGGTGGTCGGTGCCGGCCGTACCGAACTGGTCCGCGCCATCGCCGGCGCGGCCGAACAGGTCACCGGCACCCTGGTGCTGGAAGGCCGGACCTGCCGCTTCGCCAGCCCGTGCGAAGCCATCCAGGCCGGCATCGTGCTGGTGCCCGAGGATCGCAAGCAACAGGGCGTGGTGGTCGACCACGCCATCGAGGAAAACCTCATCTATGGCAACACCGATCTGCTCGCCGCCGGTGGCTGGGTGTCGCCCGGCAAGCTGCGCGCCTTCGCCCGCAAGGCGGTGGCGCGGCTCGGCGTGAAGGGCCAGCCGGAGCAGGCCATCGCCGCCCTCTCGGGTGGCAACCAGCAGAAGGTGATCATCGCCAAGTGGCTGGCGCGCAATCCCAAGGTCTTCATCCTCGACGAGCCCACCCGCGGCATCGACGTCGGCGCCCGCGCCGCCATTTACCAGGTGATCGCCGAACTGGCGGCCACCGGCATGGCGGTGATCGTGGTCAGCTCGGACCTCGACGAGGTCCTCGGCCTCTCGCACCGGGTCATGGTGATGAGCCGTGGCCAGCAGATGGGCATTCTCGAACGTGAACAGGCCACCCCGGTGGCCGTGATGGAATTGGCTACCGCCTGACTAGGAGTTTTCCCATGCGTCTCTTCGATCTCGGCGGCCAGACCGCCTTCGTCACCGGTGCCGGCAGCGGCATCGGCCAGGCCATCGCCATCGGTCTCGCCGAGGCCGGGGCCCAGGTGGCCTGCTTCGACCTGCCCGGCAGTCGCGACCTGGCCGGTACCGTCGAGCGTATCCAGGCCCACGGCCGCCGTGCCCTGGCCCTGGAAGGCTCGGTGACCAGCGCTGCCGATCTCGAGGCCGCCGTGGCCCGTACCGAAGCCGAACTCGGCCCGCTGAGCCTCGCCGTCAACAGCGCCGGCATCGCCAACGCCCAGCCGGCCGAGGAACTGGAATTGGAGCGCTGGCAGCGCATGCTCGACATCAACCTCACCGGGGTGATGCTCAGCTGCCAGGCCCAGGCGCGGGTGATGCTGCCGCGCGGCAAGGGAGCCATCGTCAACATCGCCTCCATGTCCGGCAGCATCGTCAACCGCGGCCTGCTGCAGGCCCACTACAACACCTCCAAGGCCGGCGTCATCCACCTGACCAAGAGCCTAGCGATGGAGTGGGCCGAGCGCGGCATCCGGGTCAACTGCATCAGCCCCGGCTACACCGCCACGCCGATGAACACCCGTCCCGAGGTGGCCGACCAGGTCAGGATCTTCGAGCAGACCACCCCGCTGGGCCGCATGGCCGAGGTGGAGGAAATGGTCGGCCCGGCGATTTTCCTCTGCAGCCCGGCGGCGTCCTTCTGCACCGGCGTCGATCTGATCGTCGATGGTGGTTTCGTCTGCTGGTAACAACCGCTGGCGATCACGCGCGCCGGATCGCCAACCGCCCTAGGAGGTTTCACGTGGAACGTCGCTTCGCTGGTCAAACCGTGGTCATCACCGGCGGTTGCCGTGGCATCGGTGAGGGTATCGCCGAGCGCTTCGGTCGTGAGGGCGCCAACCTGGTGCTGGTTTCCAACGCCGAGCGGGTACACGACACCGCTGCGCGGCTGGCCGCCGAGACCGGTGCCGAGGTGCTGCCGCTGGTGGTGGACATCACCGACGAGGCGGCGGTGGCCGACCTCTATGCCCAGGCCGAGGCCCGCTTCGGTCGCATCGACGTCTCGGTGCAGAACGCCGGGATCATTACCATCGACGCCTTCGACCGCATGCCACGCGAGGACTTCGATCGCATCCTGCAGGTCAACACCACCGGCGTCTGGCTGTGCTGCCGCGAGGCGGCCAAGCGCATGGTCGCCGCCGGGCGTGGCGGACGCCTGATCAACACCAGCTCCGGCCAGGGTCGCCAGGGCTTCATCTACACGCCGCACTATGCGGCGAGCAAGATGGGCGTCATCGGCATCACCCAGAGTCTGGCCCACGAACTGGCGCGCCATGGCATCACGGTCAACGCCTTCTGCCCGGGCATCATCGAAAGCGAGATGTGGGACTACAACGACCGGGTCTGGGGCGAGATCCTTTCCACCCCGGAAAAGCGCTATGGCCAGGGCGAACTGATGACCGAGTGGGTCGGCAACATTCCCATGAAGCGCGCCGGCACCCCCGCCGACGTGGCCGGCCTGGTGGCCTTCCTCGCCTCGGCGGACGCCGCCTACATCACCGGCCAGGCGATCAATGTGGACGGTGGCCTGATCATGTCCTGAGAAGCTGCTCATCGGCCACACGGCGTTGAAAAGCCCTTCGGAATGCTCATTTACCATTCGTAAACTCGGCTTCCTCAGGGCTTTTCGCCTTGCCTGACGCTAGCTCGCGCGCTGATGAGCCGCCTCGGGCCAGGACGCCAGGCCGCAAAAGCCTTGGCGTCCGATGGGAGGCTGAGGGAAAATAGCTGAAAAATGCGCCTTTCTAACAGGTACGTGCCTGCTTTTCGGTAGTTCGTCGCGGCCAGGGGACTTTCCCGGTCCGGGCTGGCGGCCGCGAGCGCGGCGTATCCGCTGGTACCGGGAATCTGGATGAGTAACCTCGAAGAACAACGCCTGCTGACCAAGATCGCCTCCCTCTACTACGAAGAGGGACTCAAGCAGTCGCAGATCTCCGAACAGCTCGACCTGTCGCAATCCTTCGTCAGCCGCGCCCTGAGCCGAGCGCTCAAGGAAGGCATCGTGCGCATCTCGGTGCAGCGCCCGCGCAACTTCCATCTGGAACTGGAGCGTCAGCTGCAGCAACGCTACGGCATCCGCCAGGCCATCGTGGTGGAACCCACCGGCGACGACGAAGAGGCCATCAAGCAGGCCATCGGCTCGGCGGCCGCCCACTACCTGGAAACCAGCGTCACCGAGAAGGACCACATCGGCATCTCCTCCTGGAGCTCCACCATCCGCGCCATGGTCGGCCACATGCACCGGGGCAGCAGTCGCCAGGGCGCGACCGAGGTGGTGCAGCTGCTCGGCGGGGTCGGCAACAAGGGCGCCTTCGAGGCCACCCTGCTGACCCAGCAACTGGCCAACCTGCTGGGTTGCCCGGCCTATCTGCTGCCGTCCCAGAGCATCGAGCAGTCACCGGAAAGTCGCCAGCGCATCCTGCAGCTGGACGAGGTGCGCGAGGTGACCGAACGCTTCGCCCGGCTCACCGTGGCGCTGGTCGGCATCGGCGAACTGGAGCCGTCGCAGCTACTGCGCAACAGCGGCAACTACCATGGCGAGGCCATGCTGGAGGTGCTCGCCGCCCGCGGCGCGGTGGGCGACATCTGCCTGAGGTACTTCGATGCCCAGGGCCGGCCGGTGCTGGACGACAGCGAAGAGACGGTGGTCGCGGTGGATCTGCCGCAACTGCTGAAGATCGACCGCGTGGTGGGTCTGGCCGGCGGCCTGCGCAAGGTCAACGCCATCCGCGGCGCGCTACAGGGTGGTTATCTGGATGTCCTGGTGGTCGATCTGCGCACCGCTCTGGCGCTGGTTCCCTGACCGACGCAAGGCGCTGCCAGAAACCGGCTCGAAAACGCGATTTCCTGCCAAACCGTACGTTGCACTTGGAAATCTTTGGCAACATTCGGCACGGGCTGATCCGTAAGCTGTAGGACGACTGTTCTCTGGATAGCGTCCCATGACCTCTGCGTCTTCGGCTTCGGCCACTGCCCTGCCCCCCTCCCAGCGCGCCGCCGCCCTGTCGGCGCGTCTCGATCGCCTGCCAGCCACCCGCAGCCTGTGGCGCCTGGTGGCGCTGCTGTCCATCGGCGGCTTCTTCGAACTCTACGACCTGTTCCAGACCGCCTACATCAGCCCCGGTCTGTTGCGCGATGGCGTCTTCCAGACCGGCGCGGCCGGGGTGTTCGGCGTCTCCGACCAGGCCGCCTTCGCCGCGGCCACCTTTCTCGGCCTGTTCGTCGGCGCCAGCCTGCTCAGCCCCATCGCCGACCGCTTCGGCCGCCGGGCGATCTTTACCTGGGCGCTGGTCGGCTACACCCTGGCGACCCTGGCCATGGGCCTGCAGACCACCGCCCTGGGGCTGATCGCCCTGCGCTTCGTGGTGGGCATCGGCCTGGGCCTGGAGCTGGTGACCATCGACGCCTATCTGTCGGAACTGGTGCCCAAGGCCATGCGCACCTCGGCGTTCGCCTTCGCCTTCGCCCTCCAGTTCCTCTCGGTGCCGGCGGTGGCGTTGCTGTCCTGGTGGCTGGTGCCCCAGGCGCCGCTGGGGATCTCCGGCTGGCGCTGGGTGGTGCTGTCCAGTGCCGTCTTCGCCCTGTTCATCTGGTGGCTGCGCCAGCGCCTGCCCGAATCACCGCGCTGGCTGGCCCAGCAGGGCCGGCTGGACGAAGCCGAACAGGGCGTGGAACGCCTGGAAGCCGCCTGCCAGGCCGACAGCGGCCAGCCGCTGCCGCCGCCAGCGGCAGTGGTGGAAGAACCTGCGGTAAGCGCGCGCTTCGCGGCGCTGTGGCAATCACCCTATCGGCGCCGGGTGATCATGCTGATCGTCTTCAACCTGTTCCAGGCCATCGGCTTCTTCGGTTTCGGCAACTGGCTGCCGGCGCTGCTCTCCGGCCAGGGCGTGAGCCTGACCCACAGCCTGGGCTATGCCTTCGTCATCACCCTCGCCTATCCGCTGGGGCCGCTGCTGTTCGTGCGCATCGCCAATCGCTTCGAGAACAAGTGGCAGATCGTCGGCTCCGCCCTGGGGACGGTGGGCTTCGGCAGCCTGTTCGCCCTGCAGCAGGGCGCCCTCGGTCTGATCCTCTGTGGCATCGGCATCACCTTCTGCAACGCCTGGCTGACCTTCGCCTTCCACTCCTACCAGGCCGAGCTGTTTCCCACCGCCATCCGCGCCCGGGCGGTGGGCTTCTGCTATTCCTTCAGCCGGCTGTCCACGGTGTTCAGCAGCCTGCTGATCGGCACCCTGCTGGAGCGCCTGGGCACCCCGGGCGTGCTCGCCTTCATCGTCGCCAGCATGCTGATCGTGGTGCTGACCATCGGCCTGTTCGGCCCGCGCACCCGCAACCGGGCGCTGGAGGACATCGCCCGCTGAAGGATTCCGGGTTCAGAGCCGGAACTGCCGCACCGCACCGCTCAGGTCACCGGCCAGGCGCGCCAGGTCGGTGCTGGCGGCCGCGGTCTGCCCGGCCCCGGCGGCGTTCTGGGTGGACAGGTCGCGAATGCTGGTGAGGTTGCGATCCACCTCGCGGGCCACCTGGGCCTGCTCCTCGGTGGCGGCGGAGATGCTCAGGTTGCGCTCGGTGATCTGCCCGATGTGGCGACCGATCTCGGCCAGGGCCTCGCCGGCGGCCGCGGCCACCTCCAGGCAGACACCAGCCTGCTGATTGCTGGTGGCCATGGCGTCCACCGCCTTGCCGGCGCCGCCCTGGATGGCGCCGATCATGTCTTCGATCTCGCCGGTGGACTGCTGGGTACGGGCCGCCAGGGCGCGCACCTCGTCGGCCACCACGGCAAAGCCGCGACCCGCCTCACCGGCACGCGCGGCTTCGATGGCGGCGTTGAGCGCCAGCAGATTGGTCTGCTCGGCGATGCCGCGGATGACGTCGAGCACCCCGCTAATGCGTTGCACCTGGGCGGCCAGGCCATCGATCTCGCCACTGCTGGAGGTCACGGCGCCATGCAGGGCGTGGATGGTGGTGAGGGTCTCCTCGACCCGGCGCTGACCGAGGTCGGCCGAGGTGCGCGAATCCTGGGCGGCGGCGCTGGCGGCGGCGGCGTTGCGCGCGACCTCCTCCACCGCGGCGGTCATCTGGTTGACGGCGGTGGCCGCCTGGGCCAGTTCATCGTTCTGCCGCTGAATGCCGCGCAGCCCGGTATCGGTGACCGTCGACAGCTCTTCGGAGGTGGATGCCAGGGTGGTGGACGACAGGGTCAGCCGCTCCAGGGTGCCGCGCAGGTTGTCCTGCATCCGCGCCATGGCCGCCAGCAACCGGCCGGGTTCGTCGCGCCCGTCCGGCTCGACGGTCCGGCTGAGGTCGTTGGCGGCGATGCGCTCGGCCACCGCCAAGGCCTTTTCCAGCGGCCCGGTGAGGCTGCGGGTAAAGCGCCAGGCCAGCAGCAGGGTACCGGCCAGGGCCGCCACCATCACCGCCACGGTGATGGCGATGGCGTTGTGGTAGCTGGCCATGGAAGCAGCGGCCAGCCGCGTGACCTTGCCGTCGACCACCCCGGCGAGTTCATTGACGGTAGCGCTCAGGGCATTGCCACTGTGGGCCATCTCGCCGTCCTGCCCGGCCAGCTTGAGCAGCTCGGCGTCGTTCTGGTCGTCCAGCGCCTTGAGATAGCGATTCTGGTTGTTCAGGTAGGTGGCCAGCTGGCCGGTCATCCGGGTGTAGACCTCCCGCCCGGTGTCGGTGAGCAACAGGGCGTCGAACTGGCGCACATGCTGTTCCAGGCTGGCCTTGGCCGCCTCGATGGCCTTGTGCACCGCCTGGGTCTCGGCGTTGGAGCTGGCCAGCATCAGGCCCTGGTTGTGCATGCGCAGACTCAGCAGATCGGCGCGGATCTCGCCGATGGTCTGGACGCTGGGGATGACATTGCCGACGATCTGCTCCTCGCCCTCCTTGATGACGCGATTCTGGCCCAGGGAAAACAGCCCGAGGCCGATCACCAGCAGGGCGAAGAAACCAAAGGCAACCAGGGCCCGCGGGGCGATGTTGAGGGAGCGTAGCTTCACCGGGAAGACCTCGAAAAAATGATTAGCCCCCTCATGATCGGCCAAACGGCGCCAGGCTTTAGGGTTCGCTGGCGCCGGATGAATGTTTTATCGCCTAGGCCTCCCCCGCCTCGCTCAAGCGCGTCTGCGCCAGCCGTTTCGCGCCGGCCACGTCGGCCTTGCCGGTCCCCAGTTTCGGCAGGCTGTCCACCGCCAGCCAGGCCGAAGGCAGCAGCAGTCCGCTCACCCCCTGGGCCAGCAGGGTCTTTTCCACCGCGGCGCCGTCCAGGGTGCCGGTATGCAGCACCACGATGCGCTCGCCCTTCCTGGCATCCGGCAGATTGACCGCCTGCAGCTCGATCTCCGGATCGGCCACCGCCTTGGCCAGGGCCTGCTCCACGGCGCCCAGGCTGACCATCTCGCCGCCGATCTTGGCGAAGCGCGAATAGCGGTCGACGATGGTGAGAAAGCCGTCCTCGTCCAGCCGACCCTGGTCGCCGGTCACGTACCAGCGCTCGCCGTCGATCTCGCGGATCGCCTTGGCGGTGCGCTCGGGATCGTTCAGGTAGCCCTGCATCAGTTGCGGCCCGCCGATCAGCACCATGCCGGCCTCGCCGGTGGGCAATTCGGCAAGGGTCTGGGGGTCGACGATCTTGAAGCCGGTCCCCGGCAGCGGCATGCCCACGGTGCCGAGCTTGCCGCCGCGCTGCACCTGCAGGTAGCTCATGTCCAGGGCATCGGGCAGGTTGACCGAGGCCACCGGCGCGGTCTCGGTGGCGCCGTAGCCCTCGTAGATGTCCTGGTTGAACTTGAGCTTGAAGGCCTCGCGCACCGCCGGATCCAGGCGCTCGGCACCGGCCACCACGATGCGCAGACTCTCCAGCATCAGCGGATGCACCTTGGTGTTGCGCACGAACAGCCGCAGGAAGGTCGAGGTGCCGCAGAGCACCGTGGCGCGGTGGGTCGCCACTGCCTTGGCGATGCCAGCCACGTCGGTGGGATCGGCCTGGCAGACCACCGGCACCCCCTCGATCAGCGGCAGGAACTGGGTCACGGTGAGGCCGAAGGCGTGGAACAGCGGCAGCGAGGCCATGAAGACGTCGTCGTCCTGGGTGTTGAGCACGTCCGAGGTCTGCTTGAGATTGGCCATGAGGTTGCTGTGGCTGAGCATCACCCCCTTGGGCGTGCCCTCGCTGCCACTGGAGAAGAGGATCGCGGCGGTGGCCTCGGGATCGTGGGCGCGACTCACCAGCACCTGCAGCATGGCGGTGGGCAACAGCCAGACCGCCAGCCAGTTGGCCAGTAGCTCGGCCTTGCCGATGCCGGCGCGCAACTCCTCCAGATCCACCACCTCGCGTCCGGCCAGCAACTCGTCCACCGGCAGGCCGCGCTTGCGCAGGCGGTCGAGGAAGCGCGTCGAGGTGTAGACGGTACGGATACCGGCCTGGTCCAGGCCGGATGCCAGCGCCTCGGGCGTGGCCGTGTAGTTGAGATTGACCAGGGTCTTGCCGGCCAGCAGCACCGCCATGTTGGCCAGCATGCCGCCGCTGCTGGTGGGCAGCAGCAGGCCGAGATTGGCCTCGGGCCGCTTGCGCATCCGCCGCGCCAGGCAGGCGGCGCCGGTAAGCGCCTGGGCGGCCTTGAGCGGAGCGCCCAGGTCGTCGATCAGCGCCAGGCCATTGGGCCGGCGCTTGACGCTGGCGACCCAGGCATCGGCCAGCGAAGGCAGGCCCTGCATGTAGCGCTCCCAGGAGCGGATCGACAACTCGAAGATCCGCCGCTTGAGCACATCGGCCGGAGTGTCCTTGGGCAACGCCTTGCCGAAGGCCACCACCACCTCGCGGTGCAGCGGGCTGTCACGCAGCTCCTTGAGCTTGCTGGAAGAGCGCGAGAACTGGCTGCCCCAGAGGCCGCGCAGGTAGAAGGGCACGATCTGCACCTCGGGACCGACCCGCTCGCAGGCCTTTTCGTAGCCGCGGCGGAATTCGCCGAGCTGACCGGTGCGGCTGATCGCCCCCTCCGGAAACAGGCAGACCACCTCGCCGGCGCTCAGCAGCCCGGCCACCTGCTCCAGCGCCGCGCCGGCGCCGGTACCCTGGGCGATGGGCAGGCAGCCCATGGCCTTGAGGAAGGGCTTCAGGTACCAGCGCTCGTAGATGGCGCGCAGCATCACGAAGCGTACCGGGCGCGGACTGGCGATCTGCACCATGGCCCAGTCCACCCAGCTGATGTGATTGCCCAGCAGCAGCACCCCGCCCTGGGCCGGCAGGTTCTGCAGGCCCTGCACCTGGATGCGGTAGTGCCGGGTGACCATCAGGCCGAGCAGGAAACGCACCAGGCTCTGGGGCAGCTTCCACACCGTGTAGGCGCCGCCGATCAGCGCCACGGCGGCGATCAGCAGCAACAGCCAGCGACTGTCCAGACCGAGCAGGGCGATCACCGCGGTGAGCACCAGAAAGCTCAGCATGGCGACGTTCTGCACCCAGTTGTTGGCCGCCAGCACCGTACCGAGCTGATCCTCGCGGGCATGGAACTGGATCAGGGCGTTGAGCGGGACGATGAATAGCCCGCCCATCAGGCCGATGAAGATGAAGTTGAGCGCATGCACCCAGGCCGAACTGGGCGCCGGCAGCCACCACAGGCCGAGGGCGATGCCCAGGGCGCCCACCGGGATCAGCCCGGTCTCGATACGCCCGCGGGAGGCCCGACTGGCCAGCGCCGAGCCGATCGCGATGCCGATGCCGGCGCAGGCCAGGATGCCCTGCAACAGCAGCACGTTGTCGATGCCCAGATGATCCTTGGCATAGGCCGGAAAGCTCGCCAGCAGCACCTGGCCCACCGACCAGAACACCGCCAGGCCGATGATCGACAGGCGGATCACCGGATTCTCGCCGATCACCGCCAGGTTGCGTCGGGCGGTCTGCAGCCGCAGATAGGCATGCCAGTCGAAGGGCTCGCGCGGCCTGGGCTCGTCCAGCAGCGGCAGGCGATAGAGCAGCGCCACCTCGGCCAGGCTGCAGAGCACCAGCAGCCAGCCCAGCGGGGCGATGTCCTGCAGGATCGCATGGGGCGTGGCCTGGCCCTCGCCCAGGTGCAGCTGGAAGAAGGCGGTGAAGACCACGGTGCCGGCGAGAATGGCGATGATGGAATTGGCCTGCACCAGGCCATTGCCCTCGGCCAGCCGCTGCTTGCCGAACAGCGCCTTGATGTAGCCGTACTTGGCCGGCGAATAGAAGGTCGCCTGGATGGCCAGCAGGAGCGTCATGGCGAAGGCCAGTTCGAACAGCCCGGCATAGTAGGCCAGGGTGATGCCCAGGGTGATGGCCACCGCCGCCCAGCCGCCAAGGCGCAGCACCCGGACCTTGGCGAAGCGATCGGCCACATGGCCGGAAGGACTGAACAGCAGGATGAAGGGCAACAGCATCATGCCGTTGACCAAGGCGGTCAGCACCACCTGAGTGGAACCGTCATAGACCTTGAACACGGTGTTCTGGATGACGATCTTGTGGCCAAGATCGACGAAGGCGTTGAGAAAGACGGCGATCAGGTAGGGCCAGGCCCCCTTGATCCGGTGCAGCTTGTCCATGCGGAGTCTCTTTCGAGCAGGGGAATCCGTAGCCTGAGTGAGACGCTCTGGCAGCGCAAGCAGCGCCATTGGTCAACAAATATGCGAATCAGGGCTATACAAGCTCGTGAAAGCGAGTATGGTGTGGGCACTGCTACTGCAATAGTTACTCGATACCTGCTTGATGTTGCTTCATTTTCATCTCCTGGCTCGTCTCACTCTCGCATTACAGTCCCGCTAGCGAATGTCTCGCTAACGTGGTTGTTCCCCCTACACCCTGGAGATACTCATGTCCAATCGTGAAAATGGCACCGTCAAGTGGTTCAACGATGAGAAAGGCTACGGCTTCATCACCCCGGAAAGCGGCGCCGACCTGTTCGTGCACTACCGCTCCATCGAAAGCGCCGGCTTCAAGAGCCTGAGCGAAGGCCAGAAGGTCACTTTCGTGGCTGTCAAAGGCCAGAAGGGTATGCAAGCTGACCAGGTTCAAGTCGTCTAACGACTGATCCGGTTGCAGAAAGGCCCCACTTCGGTGGGGCTTTTTCGTTTCTGGGATTTGGGTTTTGCGGAATCGTCCATCTCCGTCACAAAGACGCTGGCTGCCTAAACCACCCAAAGCCTCAGGCGCGCCCAATGCCCCTCCCAGTAGGGCGAACGCAATCGTTGCGTAAGGGGTCGAGCGGCATGGATGCCGCGAGAGTCGCGAGGGCCAGGGAAGGCCCTTCGCGGCGGGCCCCTGGAGCGACGATGGAGAGAACGGACCCCGGCGCAGCCGGGGCCGGATGGCGGGGCAAGCGTTTTTGGTTACTTTTGCCGCGACTGGCAAAAGTGACTCGCCCGGCGGGGGCGAAACAAGAGGTAGCCGCAAACCTCGATAGTCAGCCAAACAGCCCTGGCATTGGCTTACCCCTTGTCATACGCCCGCTCCAACGCCTCGTTGAGCGTCCGCAACACCTTCACCCGCGCGAACCTCTTGTCGTTGGCCTCCACCAGCGTCCAGGGCGCGATGGCGGTGCTGGTCTGCACCACCATGTCGTTGACCGCCTGGCTGTAGAGGTCCCACTTGTCCCGGTTGCGCCAGTCGTCCTCGGTGATCTTGAATCGCTTGAAGGGCGTTTCCTCGCGGGCGCGGAAGCGCTCCAGCTGGGTGTCCTGGTCGATGGCCAGCCAGAACTTGGCCAGCACGAGGCCGGCGTCGTGGAGCTGTTCCTCGAAGTCGTTGATCTCGCCATAGGCACGCTGCCAGTCGGCGGCGGGGGTCAGCCCCTCGACCCGCTCCACCAGTACCCGGCCGTACCAGGAGCGATCGAAGATGGTGAAATTGCCCTGCCGCGGGATATGCCGCCAGAAGCGCCAGAGATAGGGCTGGGCCAGTTCTTCGTCGCTGGGCGCGGCAACCGGGACGATGCGGTACTGCCGGGGATCCAGGGCGCCGGTGACGCGGCGGATGGCGCTGCCCTTGCCAGCGGCGTCGTTGCCCTCGAAGGCCGCCACCAGGGCATGGCGGCGATACTTCTTGTCGCGCAGCCGCCGCGCCAGCCGGGCCTGCTCGGCGAGCAGTTGGTCGTCGTAATCGGCCTTGTCCAGGCGCTGACTCAGGTCCATGGCCTCCAGCACGCCGCGGCCATCGACCGGCGGCGGCAGCACCGCGGCGGCTCTGCGCTGCCTGCGCGGCTTGTTGGCCAGGGCGCGCTGCAGCGCCTTGAGCAGCACGGTGCCGACGGTCAGGCTGCGAAAGCGCTCGTCGAAACCGGGCACCACGTGCCAGGGGGCATAGTCCTGATGGGTTCGCCGCACCACGCGCTCGCCCTCCTTGACGAAGCGGTCGTAAACCTTGGCCTGGCGCCAGTCCAGCGGACTGAGCTTCCAGCCCAGGCGGGGATCGTTCTTGAGGTGCTTCAGGCGCTGCTTGAGCTGGGGCTTGGAGAGGTGGAACCAGAACTTGAGGATCAGCGCGCCTTCGTCGGCGAGCATGCGCTCGAAACGTTCCGCCTGGCCGATGGCGGCATCCAGCTCGACACGACTGAGTTCCTTGTTGACCCGGCCGTGCAGCATCTGGCTGTACCAGTTGCCAAAGAACACGCCGATCCGCCCCTTGCCCGGCAGGCGCTGCCAGTAGCGCCACGCCGGCGGATGCTGGCGTTCCTCGTGGCTGGGCTGCAGAAAGGTCTCGACACGGATCAGGCGCGGATCCATCCACTCGTTGAGCAGCTTGACGGTCTCGCCCTTGCCCGCCCCCTCGATGCCATTGATCAGCACGATCACCGGGAAGCGGCCTTGGGTCTTGAGTTCGTACTGGGCGGCCAGCAGCGCCTCGCGCAGCTTGGGCAGCTTGGCGTCGTAGGTGGCCTCGTCGAGCAGGTGTTCGTTTTCGGCGGCTTCGAACATCCGGATCTCCTTGCGCGGGTGGTCGGGCAACTATAGCCCTTCTGACCGACCCGGCGGCAGGCGGTGCCCGAGCCGACATCCATGACCGAAATATGACGATTAAATGAAATTTGGCATCTCCCGCTGTTGTAGCGGTCTTCCCACCGTTAGGCTCCCGCGCAGAGCGGGTCTGCAGTCCACCCATAAGGAGAGTTCGATGGCCTTTCGTTTCGATGCGCGGCAACCGGCTGACGAGGAAGTCCGCCGCGTGGTGACGGATCGTCTGGTACAGGCTGAGGCGTCCCTGTCCAGCGGTACCCCCAAAGGCGTGCACGAGACGCGCAAGCGCCTCAAGGAATTGCGCGCCCTCCTGCGGCTGCTGCACGGCGCCCTGGGCAAGCGCGCCTTCGCCAGTCGCAATCGGCGCCTGCGCGACCTCGGGCGCGAGCTGTCCTCGCTGCGTGACAGCGCCGCCCTGGTGGAAAGCTGGGACAAGCTGGGCGAGTCCGATCGCAAGAGATTCGCCTCGCCGGCCATGAAGCGCGTGCGCCAGCGCCTACAGGAGCGCGCTGACCAGCAGATCGCCGCGGCCAGCGGCCATCCCGCGTTGCTCGAGGCGCTGACCACCCTGCGTGAGGAGGTGGCCGGCTGGAAACTCGCCGGCAAGGGCTTCGCCCTCTTCGCCCGCGGCCTGGAAGACAACTACAAGGCCGGGCGCCAGGCGCTCAAGACCGCACGCGACAAGCCCACCGACGATACCCTGCACGACTGGCGCAAGCGGGTGAAGGATCACTGGTATCACACCCAGTTGCTTGCCGCGGCCTGGCCGGCGGAGTTCAAGACGCGGCAGAAGAGCCTCAAGCGTCTTTCGGAATACCTGGGCGACGATCACGACCTGGCGGTGATGCAGCAGCTGTTGGTGGATGAGCCGACCCTGTTCGGCGCCAGCAACACCCGCCTGGCCATCGGCGAAAGCCTGGCCCAGCAGCGCGAGCGGCTGCAGGCGAAGGCCTTTTCCCTGGGCCTGCGCCTCTATCTGGACAAGCCCACCGCCCTTGCCGAGCGCTGGCGCGATCTCTGGCGCCTGGCCAGTCGCCCCTATGTGCCGCGCAAGGTCAAGGGTAGGCCCAAGTCGGCACCAGTCGGGCTGTTGCCGCACTTGGTCGAAGAATCGTCAGTCTAACGCCTGGGCCAGAGGGGATCTGTAGCGTCTGGTGGTGGTCCAACCCTGGGCATACCACCACGACGAGGTCTCGCGATGAAATCCAAGCTGCTCGCTTCCCTGTTTGCCTGTTCCGTCCTGGCCAGCACCGCGGCCCTGGCTGACCAGCCCGGTGCCGACTGGATGCCCATGAACGACGTCAAGTCCAAGCTCATGGAGCAGGGCTACACCTCGATCAGCAAGATCGAAGCCGATGACGGTCAGTGGGAAGGCGAAGGCATGAAGAAAGATGGTATGAAGTACGACTTCCATGCCGACGCCAAGACCGGCAAGATCACCAAGGAAAAGATGGACATGTGATCCCCCGGGGATCCGATCACGAGGTCGGATCCCTGCCTGCACCTGCCGCCTCTTCCCACGCCTTCCGCCCGGTCGGCCCCTCCTGAGCCGCCTCCTCGTCACCTAGGAACCTCCATGTACAGTACCGCTTTGGTCGAGCTGCTGCGCACCCACGAGCGGTCGCTGCTCGATGCCTGGATCGGCGCCCAGCGCGCCGCCGGCATGCGCATCGACCTGCTCGACGAAACCACCATCCTGGCCAATTCCGCCGAGTTGCTGCGATTGGTCACCGTGGCCGCCGCCCAGGGCCTGGGCAATCTGCGCGAGCCGCACTGGCAGCCGGTACGGGCGCTGCTGGAGCGCTTCTCCTTCGACCAGAGCCGCGCGGGCCTGACGCCCACCCAGACGGCGACCTTCGTCTTCTCGCTCAAGGAGCCGCTGTTCAACCTGATCCAGAACGAATGCGACGATCCGCTCGCCGAGATCTGGACCGCCACCCGGCTGATCGACGATCTCGGCCTGTACAGCATGGAAAGCTACATGAACGGCCGCGAGACGGTGATCCGCGAACAGCAGGAAAGCATGCTGGAACTGTCTACCCCAGTGGTCGAACTGTGGGACGGCATCCTCGCCATCCCGCTGATCGGCGCGCTGGACAGCAACCGCACCCAGGTGGTGATGGAATCGCTGCTGGAAAAGATCGTCCAGACCGAGTCGGACATCGCCATCATCGACATCACCGGCGTGCCCACGGTGGACACCATGGTCGCCCAGCACCTGCTCAAGACGGTGACCGCCGCCCGCCTGATGGGCGCCCAGTGCATCATCAGCGGCATCCGCCCGCAGATCGCCGCCACCATCGTCCACCTGGGCGTGGACCTGGGCGACGTGATCACCAAGGCGTCGCTGGCCGATGCCTTCCGCCTGGCCCTGCGCCAGCGGGGCGTGCGCCTGGCCGCCCCGGCCAAGGTCTGAGGAACACGCCATGATCGAGCGGATTCCGATCCTCAAGCTGGGCCCCTTCCTGCTGCTGAGCATCCAGGTGGACATGCACGACCAGTTGGCGCTGGACCTGCAGGAAGACCTCACCGAGCAGATCGTGCGACACAAGGCCAAGGGCGTGCTCATCGACATCTCGGCGCTGGAAATCGTCGATTCCTTCATTGGCCGGATGCTCTCCCACATCGCCCAGGTCTCGCGCATCCTCGATGCCAAAGTGATCGTGGTCGGCATGCAGCCGGCGGTGGCCATCACCCTGGTGGAGCTGGGACTGGCGCTGGACGGCATCGCCACGGCGCTGAACATGGAAAAGGGCATGCGCCGGCTGGAGGCCATGGTCGCCGCGGACGAATCGCTGGAGGAGTCAAAGGGTGGCGAAGACACAGACGCTTCCACTCCGCCAGGAGACTGACATCGTGCTGATCCGTCAGCAGGTGCGCAAGGTCGCCGAAGCCATCCGCCTGGGCCTGATCTCCCAGACCAAGATCGTCACCGCGGCCAGCGAGATCGCGCGCAACGGCCTGGTCTACGGGCTGGGTGGCGAATGCCTGATCGAGGAAACGCTGCGCGCTGGCAAGCCGGCGATTCGCCTGGTGATCCGTGACAACGGTCCGGGCATCGCCGACCTCGACCGCGCCATGGTCGACGGCTACACCTCGGGCAAGGGCCTGGGCCTCGGCCTGTCCGGCTCGCGGCGACTGGTGGACGATTTCCACATCGACAGCCAACCCGGCCAGGGCACCACCGTCGAACTCTGGAAATGGCGTTGAACGACCAGCCGTGCAGCCTGGTGCTGCCGGTGACCACCAGTGTCCACGTCGATGCCGCCCGGCGCGCCCTGGTCCGGCTGGCCGCCACCGTCACCGCCGATGAAACCCTGCTCGGGCGCCTGACCATCGTCGCCCAAGAGCTGGGCTACAACCTGGTTCGCCATGCCGGGCACGGCGAGCTCCTGGCCACCCTGAGCGGCGAAGGCGTGCTGGATGTCCTGGCGGTGGATCGCGGGCCGGGCATGCACGACGTCGCCCGCTGCCTGAGCGATCACTACAGCACGGCGGCCACCCTGGGTGCCGGTCTGGGGGCGATCCGCCGGCAGTCCGATGTCTTCGACATCCATTCGCGACCGGGCCAGGGCACGGTGGTGCTGGCGCGCTTCCATCTCGCCGGAGCGCCCAACAGCCGGTTGCAGCATGGCGCCCTGTGCACGCCGCACCCCGAGGAAGAGGTCTGCGGTGACACCTGGGCGGTCAGCGGACGGCGCCTGCTGGTGTGCGATGGCCTGGGGCATGGCCAGCAGGCCGCCATGGCCAGTCGCCGGGCGCGGGAGGTGTTCCTGCGCCATGGCGCGCACCTGCCGCTGCAGCGGCTGATGGAGAATCTGCACCAGGCGCTGATGGACACCCGCGGCGCCGCCCTGGCGCTGGCCGAGCTGGACCCGGATCAGGGCCAGGTGAGCTTTTGCGGCATCGGCAATATCGCCGGACGCCTGCTCGGCAACACCTCGCGCAGCCTGGTGTCCAACAACGGCACCCTGGGCTACCGGATCGGCCGGATCCAGAGCTATACCTACCCCTGGACACCCGGCACCCTACTGGTGCTGAACTCCGATGGACTGACGTCCAAGGTAGAACTGGGCGAGCACTCCGGGCTTGGGGCGCGCCATCCGGCCCTGATCGCCGCCCTCCTGCACCGTGACTTCCGGCGCTCCGCCGACGATGCCACCGTTTTGGTACTCAAGCATGTCTGACGTCTTGCCCCTGCTGACCCTCGCCCTGCGCAGCGAGCAGGACATCGTGCACTGCCGCCAGGCCGCCAAGCGCCTGGCCGCGGCCCTGGAATGGCCGGTGCTGGAGCAGATCCGCCTGGCCACCGCGGTCTCCGAACTGGCGCGCAACATCCATCAGTACGCCGGCAGCGGTCAGTTCGACTTCGCTCTGCTGCGTGACGAAAGCCAGCGCCTGCGCGGCCTGGAGGTGCGAGCGATCGACCAGGGGCCGGGCATCGCCGAGATGGAGGCCATCCGCGCGGGCAGCTATCGCTCCAGCACCGGCATGGGCATCGGTCTGCGCGGCGCCCAGCGACTGTTCGACGACTTCGACATCCAGACTTCCCCCGCCGGTACCCGCATCACCGCCCGCAAGTACCAGGCGCCACGCGCCTTTCCCGAGGCGGCGCTGCTGCAGGCGCTGACGGCCGAGTTGCAGGGCAGTCCGCCAGCGGACCCCTATCAGCAGATCCGCCTGCAGAGCGAAGAGCTGCTGCTGACCAACACCGAACTGCAACTGCGCCAGTCGGAACTGGAGGTCACCAACAAGGAACTGGAAAACACCAATCAGGGGGTGGTGGCGCTCTATTCCGAACTGGAAAAGGCCACCCAGGAACTCAAGGAGGCCAGCGAGGCGAAGACGCGCTTCTTCTCCAACATGACCCATGAATTCCGTACCCCGATCAACATCATCGAGAATATCGCCAAGCTGCTCGCCAGCGGCGTGGACGGGGCGCTCAATGCCGAACAGCAGCGCCAGGTGCGCTTCATCAGCGACGCGGCGCTGGAACTGGCCAATCTGGTCAGCGAGCTGCTGGCCCTGGCCGAGGTGCAGTCCGGACGCCTGACCATCGTGCCCCAGCCCTTTGCCCTGGCGCCCTTCATCGATCGCCTCGAACAGTTCGCCGCGGCCCTGGCGCCACGCTATCCCCAGGTCAGCTTCAGCGTCGCCCCGCCGCCTGCGGAAGTGCTGCTGGATACCGACGAGAGCCGGCTGTTCCAGGTGCTGCGCAACCTGATCTCCAACGCCTTCAAGTACACCCCCCAGGGCCAGGTGCGCATCCAGGTATTCCAGCCGGACGACGCCAGCCTGGAATTCTTGGTGGAAGACAGCGGCATTGGCATCGCTGCCGCGGATCAGCAGAAGATCTTCGAGGAATTCGAGCGCATCCGCTCGCCGCACCTGACCCACATCGAAGGCACCGGCCTGGGCCTGCCCCTCGCCCAGCGCCTGGCCGTGCTGCTCGGTGGCGAGCTGTCCCTCGACAGCGCGGTCGGTCGCGGCAGTCGCTTCACCCTGCGCCTGCCACGTCTCTACGCCAGCCACCGGGATGCCGCGCCGGAACCCGATCTCAGCGGTCTCACCGTACTGGTGATCGAGGACAACGAAGGGGATCGCTATCTGATCCGCCGCACCCTCGAACGCCTCAATCCGGTCCTGCTGGAGGCCGACAGCGCCCGCAGCAGCCTGGATCGCCTCAACGCCGTGCGCCCGGACATCATCATCCTCGACCTCGACCTCCCCGACATCAACGGCGAGGACCTGCTCGCCAGCATGGACTGGAGCATGCACCGGCGGGTGCTGATCAATACCGCCCAGCCGCTGGACGAGGCGGGTCGCCAGCGGCTGCAGGACTATTGCCACGCCATCCTGTTCAAGCATGCCCCCGATCACGCCGAGCGGCTGCTGGCCGAGGTCTGCGCCCTGGCGCGGAGCCTGTCCGATGACTAGCGCCCCGCGCCGCATCGTCATCATCGACGACACCGAAGCCAATCGCTATGTGCTGCGCAAGATCCTTGGCAGCCAGCGCCACTATGAGGTCCTGGAAGCGGCCAGCGGCGCCGGCGGCCTGGCGCTGATCGACGCATCCGTCGAGCTGGTGATCATCGACGTCAACCTGCCGGACACCACCGGCTTCGAACTGATCCAGGCCATCGAGCGCAAGTGCGGCTGGGGCCGGTTGCCGGCCATCATCAACATCTCGGCCACCTTCGTCTCCGGCAAGGACAAGGCCCAGGGCTTCAACACCGGGGCCCAGGCCTATCTGACCCACCCGATCAATCCGGAAGAGGTGCTGGCCACCGTTGGCGCCCTGCTCAAGGCCAGCTCCCGGGTCGGGCACATGGAACAGCAGCGCAATTCGGCCATCGCCCGCAGCGAGAACCTGCAGGCGGAAAAGGTCATGCTCGAACGCTTCATGAGATCGCTCAACCACGACCTGCGCTCGCCGCTCACCGCCGCCACCATGGTGGTCAACCTGATGCAGCGTAGTCCGGCGCGGCGTACCGACGATCTGCTGCAGACCCTGCACGACAACCTGCAACGCATGAACCAGATGATCACCGACGTGCTGGACATCAGTCACATGAGCCTGGGCGGCGGTGTCCGCCTCAGCGGCGATCCGCTAGTGCTGGGTCCGCTGCTGAACGAGGCCGCGGCCAATCTGCAGCTGCAATTCAGCAACCCCCTCGACCTGCAGCTGGAGACCCCGGAGCTGGAGGTGCTATGGGACAGATATGCCTTTCTGCGCATCTTCGACAACCTGGTGCTCAACGCCGCCAAGCACGGCGAGGCGGGGACGCCGATCCAGGTCCGCCAGTGGTTGGCGGATGACCAGGTCATGCTGGAGCTGCGCAACCTTGGGCAGTTCCCCGACGAAGTCCTGGCCAACCTGGCCACGCCCTATTTCATCTCCACCCGCAGCGACAAGCGCGGCTGGGGCCTGGGCCTGCCCATCGTCAAGGCGCTCAGCGAAAGCTTCGGCGGCGAGGCACGCTTCGCCAACGGCGCGGGCGAGGTGGTCATCACCCTGCACCTGCCGGTGCGCCTGGCCTAGCGCAGCGCCTACGGACCGGATGGCGGTTGGGCTGAGACAGCGGGTAGCGTGGAAAACCGCGCAGCGTTTTCCACTGGGGTAAGACGAGGGCCTCGGAGACTTGGACAAGGCTGCGCCGTTGTCCACGCTACGGTGCCACCTCTGGCTGTTGGGCTGCGACGGTGGAGCTGTCTTAGCCCAACCTGCGATCGTTAGAGATCGCTTTCTTCGACCTTGCGGACCTTGCTGGCGTCCAGGGTGTAGGACGCCTCGGCCAGGGCGTTGTCGACCGCCTCGGTGTGCAGGGTGCCGATGACCCAGTAGGGCTCGTAGATGTCGGGAAGCGGCACGCCCTTGGGGTAGCGCACCAGCACGATCTGGTTGGGCGGCGGCGGCGGGACGTGGATGCAGGCGCCCGGATAGGGCACCAGGAAGAATTCGCGAAAATTGCCCTTGGCGTCGGTCTCCAGGGGTACCGGGAAACCTCCCAGGCGCACGTTCCTGCCGTTCAGGGCGGCCACGGTGCGGGTGGAGTGCATCACCTCGGGCAGGCCATTGTCCTTCTGCTTGAGTCCGCCGGGCGAGCCGAAACCACCGGGAGCCTCGGGGCTGTTGTGGCTGATCTCGGGCATGGTTTCCAGGGCGTGGCGATCTTCGGCGGTGAGCAGGTCGAGCCAGTTGGTTTCCGGCGGTTCGCCCTTGGCGGCGTGGATCAGCAGCGGCAGGCTGGCAAGCAGCAGGGTGATGAGCAGTCTGGGCATGGTCGGCAGGTCGGACGCAAAAGTCCGAGTGTGGGGCGCGCCAGTTCAGGGGTCCAGCCCCAGGGCCGCAAAGCGGACCCTCGCCCATGAAAAAGCCCCTGGGTCGACGGGCGACACCAGGGGCGGAAACGCGGTGCTGCTTGGCTTCGCCGAGGCGAAGCGGCGTTTTAGCGACGCTTGGTCACCATGCCATAGATGAACAGCACGATGATGGCGCCGACCACGGCACCAATAAAGCCTGCGCCTTCACCGGCACGGTAGATGCCCATGGCCTGGCCCAGGTAGGTGGCGACCACGGAGCCGACGATGCCCAGAATGATGGTCATGATCCAGCCCATGCTGTCGTCGCCCGGCTTGAGAAAGCGGGCAACCAGGCCGACGATGAGACCGATGATGATGGTTGCGATGATGCCCATGTGAAGAATCCCCTGTTTGAGTGCTGGTAAGACAACGCCGGTCAGCAGGCGTCGTTGTACTCTCCGACCACCGGTGATCCTTCGAGGTTCAGGGAAAAACGGCTTCCGTATGCGGAAGCCGTTGGGCATCAGTCCTGGATCAGGGCTTCCAGGGCAGCGATGCGGGTCTGCAGGGTTGCCGCATCGGCGCTGCGCAGGGTGGCGTGGCCGACCTTGCGTCCGGCCTTGAAGGCCTTGCCGTAGTGGTGCAGGTGGCAGTCTTCCAGGGCGGTGACGGCGGCCACCGGCGGTACCGAGCCGATGAAGTTGACCATGGCGCTTTCGCCGACCTTGGCGGTGGAGCCCAGCGGCAGGCCGGCCACGGCGCGCAGGTGGTTCTCGAACTGGCTGCACTCGGCGCCTTCGATGGTCCAGTGCCCGGAATTGTGCACGCGCGGAGCGATCTCGTTGGCCTTGAGGCCACCCTCGACCTCGAAGAATTCGAAAGCCAGCACGCCGACGTAATCGAGCTGTTCCAGCACACGGCGGGCATAGTCTTCGGCCAGGGCCTGCAGCGGATGGTCGGAACTGGCCACCGACAGGCGCAGGATGCCGCTCTCGTGGGTGTTGTGCACCAGCGGATAGCAGGCCACCTCGCCATCACGCCCGCGCACGGTCACCAGGGAGACCTCACCGGTGAAGGGCACGAAGCCTTCCAGCAGCAGGGGGACGCTGCCCAGTTCGGCGAAGGCGCCGGTGACGTCTTCCGGCTGGCGCAGGACCTTCTGGCCCTTGCCGTCGTAACCCAGGGTGCGGGTCTTGAGTACCGCCGGCAGGCCGATACGGGCCACGGCGGCATCCAGGTCGGCCTGGGAGAGGATGTCGGCGAACGCCGGCGTGGGGATGCCCAGGTCGCGGAACATCGACTTCTCGAACAGGCGATCCCGAGCGATGCGCAGGGCTTCGGCGGACGGATAGACCGGCACGAACTGCGCGAGGAAGGCCACGGTCTCGGCTGGGACGCTCTCGAATTCGAAGGTCACCAGATCGACTTCATCGGCCAGCTGGCGCAGGTGATCCGGATCGCCGTAGTCGGCGCGCAGGTGTTCGCCCAGGGCGGCGGCGCAGGCATCCGGCGCCGGGTCGAGAAAGGCGAAGTTCATGCCCAGCGGCGTGCCGGCCAGGGCGAGCATGCGGCCCAGCTGGCCGCCACCGATGACGCCGATCTTCATGCCTGCTCCCTCGGATCGGGGTTGTCCAGCACGGTGCGGGTCTGCTCTTCGCGGAAGGCGTTCAGCCGCTCGTGGTACTCGGGATGCTTGCCGCCGAGGATGCTGGCGGACAGCAGCGCGGCGTTGATGGCGCCGGCCTTGCCGATGGCCAGGGTGGCGACCGGCACACCGGCCGGCATCTGCACGATGGACAGCAGGGAGTCGACGCCCGAGAGCATGGACGACTGCACCGGCACGCCGAGCACCGGCAGGTGGGTCTTGGCGGCGCACATGCCCGGCAGGTGGGCGGCGCCACCGGCGCCGGCGATGATCACCTCGATACCGCGACCGGCAGCCTCTTCGGCGTACTGGAACAGCAGGTCGGGGGTGCGGTGGGCGGAGACCACCTTCACTTCGTGGGGAATGCCCAGCTTGTCCAGCATGTCGGCGGTGTGGCTCAGGGTGGACCAGTCGGACTTGGAGCCCATGATCACGCCTACGAGTGCGCTCATCGTCGTGCCTCTGAAATGAAGAAGCCACGCGGTGGACGTGGCTTGGGAAATGAGCGGAACAGTATAGACGAAAGCGGGGCGGAGCGTGCCCCTGCGCCGGGTATCGCCTGTCGCTTGCAGGACAGGCCATGGCGCCCTTGGGATGGGGGGTGGTGTGGGGTGAAAGGTACGGGCCAGAGGGCTGGGTGATTCGGGTGGGACCGCCCTGGAGAGCGCCTTCACCCCAGCCCTCTCCCGCAAGCGGGAGAGGGCTGGATCGGCTCAGGTGGACGTCGGCCTCAGATCCCCACGTCCGGCAGTTGCGGACGGGTTTCCAGGGCCTTGGCCATCAGCCGCTCGACGAAGGCGCGGTCCGCGTCGGGCAGGGCCAGGCGCGGCGGACGGGTCAGGGCGCTGCCGCGGCCGGCGAGTTCTTCGCAGAGCTTGATGCACTGCACCAGGTCCGGACGGGCGTCCAGGTGCAGCAGCGGCATGAACCACTCGTAGAGCGGCATGGCGTCGGCGAAGCGACCGGCCTTGGCCAGGCGGAAGATGGTTTCGCCTTCGGTGGGGAAGATATTGGACATGCCCGAGACCCAGCCCTCGGCGCCCACGGCGATGCTTTCCAGCACCACGTCGTCGAGACCGGCGAAGAGCACGAAGCGGTCACCCACCTCGTTGCGCACGTCGATGAAGCGACGGGTGTCGCCGGAGGAATCCTTGAAGCAGACGATGTTGTCGACGTCGGCCAGGGAGATGAGGATGTCCGGGGTGACATCGTTCTTGTAGATCGGCGGGTTGTTGTAGACCATCAGCGGCAGGTCGAGGGCGCTGGCCACGCTGCGGAAGTGCGCGGCGGTCTCGTGGGGCTTGGCCGAGTAGACCAGGGCCGGCATGAGCATGATGCCGTCGGCGCCGGCGCGCCCTACCGCCTGGGCGGTGCGGGTGGCATTGAGGCTGGTGAATTCGGCCACGCCGCAGATCACCGGCACGCGACCGCCGGCAGCGTCCTTGGCGACCTCCACCAGGGAGATCTTTTCTTCCAGGGTCAGGGAGGTGTTCTCGCCCACGGTGCCGCACATCACCAGACCGGAGACGCCATCGCGCACCAGATTGCTGATCACGCCATGGGTCTTTTCCAGGTTGACCGAGAAGTCGTCGTTGAATTGGGTGGTGACGGCGGGAAAGACGCCGCTCCAGTTGACGCGGGGAGTGCTCATGCGGGGGTTTCCTCCAGACGGGAACGGGGCTTGAGAGAGTCGCGGTATTGCCGGGGCGACAGGCCGGTGAGACGGCGGAACTGACGGCTGAAGGCGCTGTGGTCGGTATAGCCACAGGCCAGGGCCACTTCGGTGACGGGCAGATCGCGGGCCAGCAGGCGCGAGGCGGCGTCGAGCCGGGCCTTGTGTAGCAACTGCTGGGGCGTGAGGCGCAGGATGCGCTTGCACTGGCGTTCGAGCTGGGAGACCGACAGGCCGACTCTCTGACTCAGTTCGCCCACCGAGAGCGGCTGGGCATAGTGCTCGCGCAGATAGCGATCGACCTCGGCCACCTTGGCGTGGGCCGGATGATCGGCGGCGGGCGCCTGCAGATCGTGGGAGATGCCGGCCATGCCCATCAGCTGGCCCTGGGCGTCGTGCAGCGGCAGCTTGCGGGTCAGGCACCAGCCCGGGGTACGCCCGGCATAGAGGTGCAATTCCAGCTGGTCATCCAGCGCCAGGCCTTCGCGCAGCACGCGACGATCCTGTTCGGCGTAGGCGCCCCCCAGGGGCGCCGGGAAGACTTCCTCGGCGGTCTTGCCGAGCAATTCGCTGACGTCCTCGTAGCCGCAGCGCTGGGCCAGGGTCAGGTTGACCAGCACATAGCGCGCGTCCAGGTCCTTGACGAAGAACACCACGCCGGGGATGGCATCGAGCAGCGGCGCCACCAGACTCAGGCTGGCCAGCAGCGCGGGCAGGTCGGCGGGCCGGGCGCGGCTCAGGGCGTCCAGGTGGGCGGCGGCATTCATCTCTCGTCCTCGGTCAGGGCCAGCAGGCTGTCGATACGGGTGGGTTGCAGGGGAAAGCGCGGCGCCGGGGGCGTCCAGCCCAGCAAGACGCGGGTAGCCTGGCCACAGATGCGGCCCTGGCAGGCGCCCATGCCGCAGCGGCTGCGCAGCTTGGCCTGGGTCCAGTCGGCATGGCCGACCAGGGCGCCGAGGGCGACGTCCTCGCAACGGCAGACCAGGGTATCCGGCTGGGCGAGCCGGGCAATGGCCGGATTCAGGGCGAAGGTGCGCGCCAGCTGGGCGGCGAAGCGGCGCCAGGCACGGGCCTTGGCCTGCACGCCAGCGATGGCATCGAGCTGGCTGCTGGCGACCAGGCCGGCGATACGGCCGGTGGCCTGGGCCAGTTCGTTGCCGCCGATGCCGGTGCATTCACCGGCGGCCAGGATGTGCGGCTGGCTGGTGCGCTGATGGTCATCCACCGCCACGGCGCCGTCCAGGGTCGCGCAGCCCAGGCTCTGCGCCAGTTCGACATTGGGTACCAGGCCGTAGCCACAGGCCAGGCGGTCGCAGGCGACCTCCCAGCGACGGTCGCCCTGGCGCAGGCGCACGGCTTCGAGACGCTCGCTGCCGAGCGCCGCCTCGACCCAGGTGCCGGGGCTATAGCAAGGAGTGGCCAGGGTCAGCGCCTGGCGCAACTTGTTCGGCCAGCGCCAGAGCTGCAGGCCGAATTCGACTAGGGCGCGGCGCGCGGCCTGCTCGGCGACCAGGGCGACCCGGGCCCCCGCCTGGCGCGCGGTAGCGGCGCTGGCCAGCAGCAGCGGACCGGTGCCGGCGACGACGAGGCGCTCAGCGGCCACTTCCACGCCCCCCTTGATCAGCGCCTGCAAGCCACCCGCGCCGGTCACCCCGGGCAGGGTCCAGCCGGGGAACGGCAGCAGCAGTTCGCGGGCGCCGGTGCAGAGGATGAGGGTATCGAAACTCAGGGTCCGGCTGCCGTGGGCGTCTTCCAGCAGCAGCTGGTGCGGCCCCAGGACCGCGGCGACGCGGGTCTGGGTGAGCAGGGTGACGTCCGCCGGCAACTGACCGACTTCGGCGGCGACCTGGCCCGTCCGGGCGCGCCAGATCTGGCCGCCGGGCAAGGGATTGTCGTCCAGCAGCATCAGGCTCAGGCCCCGACCACTGGCCGCGCGGGCGGCGGCGAGACCGGCCGGGCCGGCGCCGATGATGAGCAGATCGCAGCTCGCGCTATTCATGACAGGCGCTCCACCTGCATGCCGTCCTGGCAGGGGGTCTGGCACGCCAGACGGCGCACGCCGTCGACCTGCAACCGGCATTCCTGGCAGATGCCCATGCCGCAGAACGGTGCCCGGGCTTCACCGCCTACCGAACGGCGCGCGGCGGGATTGCCGCTCTTGGCCAGCGCGGCGGTGAGCAGGCTGCCGGAACGGATCTCCAGGCGCTCGCCATCGATGAACAGGGTCAGCATGCCTGGCTCCTCGGCGCGATCGGGAAACGCGCCGGTGCGAAGGGTTCCACGTGGAACGTCGAAGGCTCGCCGAATAGCCCGCTGGCAATGGCTTCGGCGGTGGCCGGGGCGGTGGTGACGCCCAGGCCTTCGTGACCGACCGCCAGCCACAGACCGGGCTGGTCGGGATGGGCGCCGATCAGCGGCAGGCCATCGGGACTGGCGGCGCGCTGGCCGGTCCAGCCACGGATCAGCGAGGTATGGGTCAGGCCGGGCAGATAGTCCAGGGCACGGCGCAGCAGCTGGCCAACCACCGCAGGCTCCACCGCCATGTCCGGACGCTCGAATTGCCGCGACGAGCCGATCAGCAGTTGCCCCGTGGGTCGCGGCTGGACATTGAAGGCCACCGAGGCACCGCTGCTGGCGTGGGCGCTGGCGCCATAGCCGATCTCCACCAGCTGGTGGCGGACCTGCTCGGGATAGCGATCGGTGATCAGCAGATGGCCCTTCTTGGGTACCAGCGGCAGGTCCGGGCAGAGACTGGCGGCCTGCAGGCCGGCGGCGAGCACCACGGCGTCGGCGCTCAGCCAGCGACCGTCGTCCAGGCGCACCCGCCGACCTTCGACCACCGTCACCCGGGCACGCTGGAATTCGATCAGCGGCGAGCGCTGCAGCAGCCAGGCGGCCACCACCGGGGCATAGAGCAGGCCATCGCCGGGCACCTCGAGGCTGCCGGCCAGGGTGGTGAGCGCCGGCTCGGCAGCGGCGGTGGCGGCAGCATTCAAGGGCTGGTTGGCGACGCCCTGGGCGTCCAGACGCTGGCGCTTCGCGTCGATCAGATCCAGCTCGTCGGCGTTGCGCGCCAGCCAGAGGGTGCCGCAGTTGCGGTAGTCGGCGGCGCTCGGCAGCTGGGGCACCAGCTCACGCCAGAGCGCCAGGGAGCGCGCGCTCAGGGTCAATTCGGCGGGGTCGTCGTCCATCACCACCAGGTGGCCCATGCCGGCGGCGGAGGCGCCAGGCAGACCGGCGTCCAGCACCCGCACGCGACAGCCGCGCGCGGCCAGGGCCGCGGCGCAACTGGCCCCGACGATGCCGGCGCCGACGACGAGGACCTCCGCCACGGACTTCACCCCGGGATACCCCAGGCGAAGGGATCGTCGGCGGCCAGCAGCAGGGTCGCCTCGGCCATGACATGGGCGCGGCCGCGGATCACCGGCAGGATGCGACCCGCGTCGCCGGGCTGATAGTGCGCCTCGAAACGACTGCCGATGACACTGGCCTGCTGCCAGACGGCGCCAGGCGCCAGGTCACCGTCGGCCGCCAGGCACGCCAGCTTGGCGCTGGTGCCGGTGCCGCAGGGCGAACGGTCGTAGGCACGCCCCGGGCAGAGCACGTAGCTGCGACTGTCGGCGCCGTCCGGATCCTCGGCGAAGAGTTCGATATGGTCGATATGGCCGCCCTGGTCGCCCGTGATGCCGGCGGCCTCCAGCGCGCCCCGCAGGGCCAGGCTGAAGGTGAGCAGGCCGTCGAGGTTGTCGGCGGCGATGCGCTGGCCGTGATCGGCACAGAGGAAGAACCAGTTGCCACCCCAGGCGATGTCGCCGCTGACCGGGCCATGGCCGGGAATCTCCACCTGGACGGCATGGCGATGGCGATAGGCAGGGACATTGCGCACGCTGACGCTGCCGTCGTCATGCAGGGTGGCGGTGACATCGCCGACCGGGGTCTCGATCAGGTGATCGCCAGGGCCGATCCGGCCGAGATGGGCCAGGGACACCACCAGGCCGATGGTGCCGTGGCCGCACATCCCGAGGTAGCCGACCTCGTTGAAGAACACCACGCCAGCGCTGGCGGCAGAAGATACCGGCTCACAGAGCAGTGCGCCGACCAGCACTTCGTTGCCGCGCGGTTCGCGCATGCAGGCTCGCCGAAAGGCGTCATGCTCACCGGCCAGCAGGGTGCGGCGCTCGGCCATGCTGCCCTGGCCGAGATCGGGAAAACCATCGAGGACCAGGCGGGTGGGTTCGCCGCCGGTATGGGAGTCGATGACGCGGATGCGCTGCATGGCTGACCTCCGTGAGAGAGGTGCCAGTGTCGCGCAGATGACGGCAAAAGGCTTGCAGGACGTCGGCTAACTAAAAGCCGATATCAGCACAGTCTCCTACCGTCGATCAGCCGCCGTGGCTTTGACTTTCGAGATGTCGCCAGACCTGCTGCACCAGTCGCTTGCGCAACAGGGCACAGCGGTAGAGGCGGATTTCCAGGCCGACCTGCCAGGCGGCATCGCCACACACGGCCAGTTCGCCGCGGGCCAGCTCCGCCGCCACCGACAGCTGCGGCACCCAGGCCACGCCCAGGCCCTGCAGGGCCATGGTCTTGAGGCTGTCGGCCATGGCGGTTTCGTAGAGGGTCACGGCGCGCAGCTTGCGCTGGCGCAGGAGCAGATTCACCGAGCGCCCGAGGAAGGCACCGGCGCTGTAGGCCAGCAGCGGGACGCTGCTCTGCCCGTCCAGCTGGAACATCGGTCGGCCTTCGCCATCGGTGGCGCAGACCGGCAGCATGGCGGTGTGCGCCAGGTGCAGCGACGGAAACAGCTCCGGGTCCATCTGCAGCGCGGCATCGGGATCGTGGAAGGCCAGCATCAGGTCACAGGCGCCGTCGCGCAGGGCGTGGATGGCGTCGCCGACGTTGGTGGCCACCAGCCGGCTGGCCAGCGCCAGGCCCTGGCCACGCAGCCCGGCGACCCACTGCGGAAAGAAGCCCAGGGCCAGGGAGTGGGCGGCAGCGAATTGCAGCACCTCGCCCTGCCCGCCTTCCAGGTGATGCAGATGGCGCACCGTCTCGCCCAGTTGCTCCACCACGCTGCGCGCCGTGACCAGAAACAGCTGACCGGCCTCGGTCAGGCTGATCGGAGTATGGGATCGGTCCACCAGGGTCAGGCCGACGCTTTCCTCCAGCGCGCGGATGCGCCGGCTGAAGGCGGGCTGGGTGACGAAACGCTTTTCGGCGGCCTGGGAAAAACTGTGGGTGGCCGCCAGGGCCACGAAGTCTTCCAGCCATTTGAATTCGATGTTCATGGCACCCATACGTCGTCTGCTCTCGTGAGGTCACAACCAGAGTTATGCCGATCCGGCATGAGGCTTGGCGGATCGGCATTGGCCGGGATCGGCTGGCAGGCCTAGATTCTAGGGCATCGCGGCGCCTGCCGCTCGATCGAAGCCCAACGCTATCATGTCCGACTCCGCATCATCCGTCCGCCTCGAAAAAGATCTTCTCGGTACCCTCGACGTCCCCGCCGATGCCTACTACGGCATCCAGACCCTGCGCGCCGTGCAGAACTTCCGCCTCTCCGGCGTGCCCCTCGGTCACTATCCCAAGCTGGTGGTGGCCCTGGCCATGGTCAAGCAGGCGGCGGCGGACGCCAACCACCGGCTCGGCCACCTGCCGACCGAGAAGCACCAGGCGATCGTTGACGCCTGCTCGCGCATCATTCGCGGCGAATTCCACGACCAGTTCGTGGTGGACATGATCCAGGGCGGGGCCGGCACCTCGACCAACATGAACGCCAACGAGGTGATCGCCAACGTCGCCCTGGAGCTGCTCGGCCACGCCAAGGGCGAATATCGCCACCTGCACCCGAACAACGACGTCAACATGGCGCAGTCGACCAACGACGCCTACCCCACCGCCATCCGCCTGGGCCTGCTGCTCGGTCATGACGCCCTGCTCGCCAGCCTGGACAGCCTGATCACCGCCTTCGCCGCCAAGGGCGTGGAATTCGCCGAGGTGCTGAAGATGGGTCGCACCCAGCTGCAGGACGCGGTGCCCATGACCCTCGGCCAGGAATTCCATGCCTTCGCCACCACCCTGGGCGAAGACCTGGCGCGCCTCAAGACCCTGGCGCCGGAGCTGCTCACCGAGGTCAACCTGGGCGGTACCGCCATCGGCACCGGCATCAACGCCGACCCCGGCTACCAGCTGCTGGCCGTGCAGCGCCTGGCGGACATCAGCGGCCAGCCGCTCAAGCCCGCCGCCGACCTGATCGAAGCCACCTCGGACATGGGCGCCTTCGTGCTGTTTTCCGGCATGCTCAAGCGCACCGCGGTGAAGCTGTCGAAGATCTGCAACGACCTGCGCCTGCTCTCCAGCGGTCCGCGTACCGGCATCAACGAGATCAACCTGCCGCCGCGTCAGCCGGGCAGCTCGATCATGCCGGGCAAGGTCAATCCGGTGATCCCCGAGGCGGTCAACCAGGTGGCCTTCGAGATCATCGGCAACGACCTGGCGCTGACCCTGGCGGCCGAGGGCGGCCAGCTGCAGCTCAACGTCATGGAGCCGCTGATCGCCTACAAGATCTTCGACTCCATCCGCCTGCTGCAGCGCGCCATGGACATGCTGCGCGAGCACTGCATCACCGGCATCACCGCCAACGTCGAGCACTGCCGCCGTCAGGTGGAGCACTCCATCGGCCTGGTTACCGCGCTCAACCCCTACCTGGGCTACGAGACCTCCACCCGCATCGCCAAGACGGCGCTGGAAACCGGTCGCGGCGTGCTGGAACTGGTGCGCGAGGAAAACCTGCTGGACGAGGCGACCCTGGACGACATCCTGCGCCCGGAAAACATGATCGCCCCGCGGCTCGTACCGCTGAAGGCCAAGGTCTGAGTCCCGCACGCCAGACCTGAGCGGTAACCGACGGCAACGCCCCGCGGGCGCGGTATCCTTCTTGCTTGGAAGGCTGCCACCGCCCCGGGGAGTTTGCCCATGCGTCAGTCCGGTCTGATCAATCTCAACCTGGTGTCCCTGGTGCTCCAGCAACTGGCGGCCGACACGCCCGCCCGGGCGGCGCCGCTGCTGGCCGGCAGCGGCCTGCGGCTGGACGATCTCGAACAGCCCCATCGGCTCATCACCCTGGCCCAGGAACAGCGGGTCATCGCCAACGCCCTGCCGGTCGCCCCGCCCGAACTGGGGCTGCTGCTGGGCTGGCGGCTGCGCGTCTCCGGCTACGGCCTGCTCGGCTATGCCCTGCTCAGCGCCCCGACCCTGGGCGCCGCGCTGCAGGCGGCCCTGGCCCACCAGGGGCTGCTGGGTGCCTATTTCACCCTGCGCCTGGAGCGCCACGGCGAGCTGGCCTGGCTCAGGGCCGACGACCATCCCTTCGCGCCGGAACTGGAGCGCTGCAACGCCGAGTGCTGCCTGGCCTCGCTGCTGGCGATCTGCTGCGACCTCCTCGGTACGCCCCTGCCGCTGGTGCAGGTGGCCTTTCGGCACGCCGAGCCGGCCTATCGCGCGCGCTATGGCGACTGCTTCGGCGCCACGCCCCTGGCCTTCGGAACCGCCTTCAACGGCCTGGCCTTTCCCGCTGCCTGGCTTGAGCGCGGGCTGCCCCTGGCCGATCCGGTGACCCATCGCGACGCCCTGGAGCAGTGCGGTCGCCTGGCCCCCGAGCAGGATCGCCAGCGCGCCCTGCTCGCCCGCATCCGCACCCTGCTGGGCGCCGACCTGGCGGCCCCGCCCTCCTTCGCGGCCCTGGCCGGCCACCTCGGCATGGCGCCGCGCAGCCTGCGCCGCCACCTGCAGGCGGGCGGCAGCGGCTATCAGCAACTGCTGGACGAGTTGCGCTTCGCGCGGGCGCGCGACCTGCTGGCCCAGGAGCGGCTGCCCATCTATCGCATCGCCGAGGTCATGGGCTTCAGCGAAACCGCCAGCTTCCGCCATGCCTTTCGCCGCTGGAGCGGACAATCGCCGCGGGGGTATCGGCTCTAGCGGCCGGCATATGCTGAGCGCTCCCCGTCCCCAAGGAGGATTTTCCATGCCCTCGCTGAAACTGCTCGAAGCGCGCGGCCAACCCACCCAGCAATACCGCCTGCCGGCGGAGAAGTTGCTGGCCGGCGATCCGCTGCAGAGCCTCTGGCTCGACTACGAGGATGGCAGCGGCGTCTTCGCCGTTGGCCACTGGCACAGCGAGGTGGGCAGCTGGCGGGTGAACTACAGCGAGGAAGAGTACTGCCAGATCCTCGAAGGGGTGAGTCTGGTCACCGATGACCAGGGCCACGCCACCCGGCTCGGTCCCGGCAGCAGCTTCGTCGTGCCGCGCGGCTTCCAGGGCACCTGGGAGGTGCTGGAGCCGACCCTGAAGCGCTTCGTGGTCTACGAAGCCAAGGGCGGTTGATAACCGACGTCGGGCGCAATCTGGCCGGATCTATCCCCTTTTGGCCGCTGCGCCTCTCGTCGCGGGTCGCCGGGCTGGCAAGAATCAGGGGAGAGCCCGCCGCCCGGAGTCGCCATGCGCATCCACCACAGTCCCGATCACGCCCTGCACCACGGTCGCTGCGAATTGATCGATGGCCAGTTGCAGCCCTGTTTCGAAAAACCCCAGCGCGTCGAATTCATCCTCGCCGAGTGTCACCGCCGGCAGCTCGGCGAGGTGGTGGCGCCGAGGGACTTCGGCCGGGCGCCGCTGGCACGCGTCCATAGCGCGGCCTATCTCGACTTTCTCGCCGGCGCCTGGGACGAATGGGCGGCCCGCGGCGAGACCGTGGACCTGCTGCCCTATACCTGGCCGGCGCGCACCCTGCGCCAGGTGCTGCCGCCCACCAGCCTGCACGGACGCCTCGGTTACTACAGCTTCGACGGCGGCGCGCCCATCACCGCCGGAACCTGGCAGGCCGCCTACAGCGCCGCCCAGGTGGCCCTGAGTGCCGGGGCCGAGGTCGCCGCGGGCGCGCGCAGCGCCTTCGCCCTCTGCCGCCCGCCGGGCCACCACGCCGCGGCCGAGGTCATGGGCGGCTACTGCTATCTGAACAACGCCGCCATCGCCGCCCAGGCCGCCCTCGACGGCGGCGCCCGGCGGGTGGCCATCCTCGATGTCGACTACCACCACGGCAACGGCACCCAGGACATCTTCTATGCGCGCGACGATGTGCTGTTCCTCTCGCTGCACGGCGATCCGGGTTTCGAATTCCCCTTCTTCCTCGGCTATGCCGACGAGACCGGCAGCGGCGCGGGCCAGGGCTTCAACCTCAATCTGCCGCTGCCCGCCGGCAGCGCCTGGGACAGCTGGAGCGCCGCCCTGGAAACGGCGCTGACGCGCGTGCAGGACTATGCCCCGGACCTGCTGCTGGTCTCCCTGGGCGTGGATACCTTCAAGGCCGATCCCATTTCCCAGTTCAGGCTGGAGAGCGACGACTACCTGCGCCTGGGCGAACGCCTGGCGCGGCTCGGCCTGCCGACCCTGTTCGTCATGGAAGGCGGTTACGCCGTGGCGGAGATCGGCATCAACACGGTGAACGTCCTGGCCGCCTTCGACGGCGCCTGATCCCTATCGCGAGGAATCCGACCATGCACAGCCTCCTGCGTCCGCTCACCACCCTGCTCGGTGGCGCCCTGCTCGCCACCGCCGTCCAGGCCGCCGATCCCGGCGAACTGCGGGTCTACAACTGGGCCGACTACATCCTGCCCGAGACGCCCAAGGACTTCGCCAAGCAGACCGGCATCCGCGTCACCTGGGATACCTTCGACAGCAACGAGTCGCTGGAGGCCAAGCTGCTCACCGGGCGCTCCGGCTATGACCTGGTGATTCCCTCCAACCAGTTCCTGGAAACCCAGATCAAGGCCGGGGTCTTCCAGAAGCTGGACAAGCGCAAGCTGCCCAACTGGCGGAATCTCGATCCCGAGTTGCTCAAGCTGCTGGAGGTCAACGACCCGGGCAACCAGTACGGCGTGCCCTACATGTACGGCACCATCCTCATCGGCTTCAACCCGGCCAAGGTCAAGGCGGCGCTGGGAGCGGACGCACCGGTGGACAGCTGGGACCTGGTGTTCAAGCCGGAGAACATGGCCAAGCTCAAGAGCTGTGGCGTGGCCATGCTGGACTCGCCCTCGGACATCCTGCCGGTGGTGCTGCACTACCTGGGCCTGGACCCCAACAGCGCCAACGCCAAGGACTACGAGAAGGCCACGGCGCTGATGCTGAAGATCCGCCCCTACATGGCCTACTTCAATTCCACCAAGTACATGACCGATATCGCCAACGGCGACATCTGCGTGGCGGTGGGCTATTCGGGCAGCTTCTATCAGTTCGGCAACCGGGCCAAGGAAGCCGGCAACGGGGTGGTGGTGGACTGGCGCCTGCCGCGCGAGGGCGCGCCCATCTGGTTCGACACCTGGGCCATTCCGGCCAGCGCCGCCAACGTCGACCAGGCCCATGCCTTCATCAATTACCTGCTCGAACCCAAGGTGATCGCCGGGATCAGCGACTATCTCGGCTATCCCAACGCCAACAAGCCGGGCATGCCGCTGGTGACCGCCGCCATCCGCGACAACCACGACCTGGTACCCACCGCGGAAATGCTCAAGAAGCTCTATGTGGTGCAGCCGCTGCCGCAGCCCATCGAGCGGGTGCGGACGCGCGCCTGGAGTCGCATCAAGGCCGGCAACTAGCGGCCACGGCGTTCACGGCCTTCCGAATGGTAGCCCTTGGCTACCATTCGGCGGTTACATTCCCGCGTCCGGGAACCCTCTATCGTGCTAAGGGACTTATTGTGCTGAAGTGATCCTCGGATTTTCCTGCCAGGTACGGCATCCATGTCCCTCAGTCTCGCCCTCGCCCGAGCGCTGGCTCGCCCTTTCTGGGCCCTGCGCTTCGAACCGGTATTGGAACGGCATTATCAGCGCGACATCGCCCGTTCGCGCCGGCGGCACCTGCGCATCAGTCTGACCGTGGCCATCCTGGCCTATGCGAGCTTCTCGATCTGGGACTGGATCCTGATGACCAATGCCTTTTGGCTCATCAGTCTGCTCAGCACAGTGGTGGTGGTTGGCGGCGGTCTGGTCTTGCTGGCGCTCAGGCTGATGCCGGCCGAGCATCCGGCACGCGAATGGGTGGGCATCCTCCCCAGTCTGCTGGCCTATGCGCCGCCGCTGCTGGACGTCGAGGCCACCGATGCCGCGCACCGCGCGCTCTGGCTGGCGACCATGCCGTTGATGACCCTCTTCACCAACAGCTGTATCGCCCCGCCGCTGCGCCAGGCCGCGGTACACAGCCTGGTCGCCCTGCTGGCCATCGGCCTGGCCACCCAGATGCACGCCCTGCCCGTGGTGGAGGCGTCGCTGGTCATGACCCTGGCGTTCGCCACCGCGAGCTTCACCCTGCTCAACAACTTCTGGATGGAGCGCGCGCGTCGTCAGGGCTATTTGCTGATCCTGCGCGACCGCTTGCGCAACGAAGAACTGACCGCGTCCAATCGCTTCCTGGCGCAGCAGTCCGCCACCGATCCCCTGACCGGCGTGGCCAATCGCCGGGCGCTGATGCAGGCCCTGGCCAACGCCCTGGCCCATCCCCCGCCCCGCCCGCTGCTCCTGCTGATGATCGACGTCGATCACTTCAAGGCCTTCAACGATCGCTACGGGCATCCGGCCGGCGATCGCTGCCTGCAACAGGTCGCCACCGCCCTGGCCGACGAGTTGCGCGCCGGTGACTGCCTGGCCCGCTACGGCGGCGAGGAATTCGCCATCCTCTGCACGCCTTCGCGTGAGGAGGATGCCGGCAAGCTGGCACAGCGCCTGCTCGACGCGGTAAGGCGCCTGGAGATCCCTCACCTCGGGCCCCATGCCGGTCCGCGCGTGACGGTGAGTATCGGCGGCGCCTGCGCCCGGCCGGATCACGACTGCGCCGAAACCTTCATCGAGGCCGCCGATCGCCAGCTCTACTGGGCCAAGCAGGCCGGGCGCGACCGCGCCATCCTCGAGGACTGCGATCGCTGGCACCCAGCGATCGAGGAACCCCTCTAGCCCAGGCGATAGACCCGATCGACCAGGGCCACGCTGGCCAGGCGCTGGCGCAGATCCTCGTCCAGGCCGGGGTCCTGCCAGTCGTAGAGGCCGATGCGGGCATAGGCCCGACCCCGAGGTGGCCGCGTGCCGAGGTACTCCCAGACCACCCGGGTGCAGGCCGGCTCGCGCCGGTCGGAGGCGCTGACGCCGAGCTTGAGTCCGTTCAGGCGATCGATGCGGTTGCGCGCGCTGGGCAGCAGCACCGTCTGCGACAACTCGTTGCCGGTGAGGGATTCGTAGTCGGTGAAGAACAGCCGGCTCTCCAGACTCATGGCCAGGCCCAGGTAGCGAAAGCGCGCCTGGCTGGTGGCTTCGTCGCGCCGGCGCAGGCGCTCGAAACGCACGTAGCGGAAGACGCCCGCTTCCGCGAACAGCCAGACCAGTCCGCAGAGCACCACACCCGGCGTGGACAGCGACGGATAGTATTCGTGGTAATAGCCCTGGTAGCGCGCCAGGCCCTCCTGACGCTCGCCGAACAGGGCCAGGACCTGCCCCGCCCACCCCGTCTCCTGACCGACCGGCGCGCCCAGGCGCGCCGCGAACTGCCGCTGCGGCAGCTGCAATTCACCCACCGGCAGCCCGAAGAACTCCGCCAGACGCTGCAGGTTGTAAGGCGACGGACGGCTCTGCCCGTTGAGGTAGCGATTGAACTGGGCGCGGTTGATGCCGACGGCGCGACAGACGGCGGCAATCGAGCGGTGGCGCTGGCAGAGCAGCTGCAAATTGGCGGAAAAGTCGCTCATGAATCCGGCCCGAGCTTGACAGACGGCGAGAAAACTAGCATCAAGTCGCGCCATTTTGAAGCGAGGCGCGGAATTGTTCACGCCGGTGGGATAGCCGAATCTAGGCACCCGGTCCGTCTTACTGCCCGTTCCACCCGGACCGATCCGTTCCAGAGCCTGTTGCCGTCGTCTCCCCACGCCGGGGACAGGCCCTGGCGGGATATTCCACAATAATAGCCCCAAGGCTTGCGAGCCGGCCTTGGAGCATCACTAGCATGCTCGAGGATTCTTCATGCACTACCTAGAAATGCTCAACGACTTCCTGTCCGGCCACGTGCTCATCGTGCTGATCGTCGGCCTGGGCAGCTATTTCACCCTGCGCTCGCGATTCGTGCAGGTGCGCCATTTCCCGCACATGTTCACCGTCTTCAAGGACTCCCTGCGCAACAGCGGTGACGGCCTGAGTTCCTTCCAGGCACTGATGCTCAGCCTGGCCGGTCGCGTCGGTGCCGGCAACATCGCCGGCGTGGGCCTGGCGGTGACCCTGGGTGGCCCTGGTGCGGTGTTCTGGATGTGGGTGACCGCCCTGGTCGGCATGGCCAGCAGCTTCTTCGAGTGCACCCTGGCGCAGGTCTACAAGCGCGCCGACGGTGACGGCCTCTACATCGGTGGTCCGGCCTATTACATCCAGCACGGCCTCAACAAGCGCTGGATGGCCCTGATCTTCTCGGGCCTGTTGCTGGTGACCTATGGCTTCGCCTTCGTCGGTCTGCAGTCCTTCACCGTGACCCACTCGCTGGAAAACGCCTTCGGCCTGCCGGTGCAGTACACCGGGATCGCCCTGGCCATCCTGCTGGGCCTGGTGTTCATCGGCGGCATCAAGCGCATCGCCGCGGTCTCCGACATCCTGGTGCCGGTCAAGACCCTGGCCTACATCGCCGTCACCCTCTATGTGATCATCACCCAGATCGACCTGGTCCCCGGCACCCTGCTGACCATCGTCAAGAGCGCCTTCGGCCTCGAGCCGGCCTTTGCCGGTCTGCTCGGCGCCGCCATCACCATGGGCGTCAAGCGTGGCGTCTTCGCCAACGAAGCCGGCCTGGGCGCCGCGCCCAACGTCGCCGCGGTGGCCGCGGTCAAGCACCCGGCCGCCCAGGGCGTGGTGCAGGCCTTCAGCGTCTTTCTCGACACCTTCGTCATCTGCACCTGTACCGCGCTGCTGATCCTGCTCTCGGGTTTCTACACCCCGGGCTTCGAAGGTGACGGCATCGTCCTGACCCAGAACTCCCTGGCCGCGGTGGTCGGTGACTGGGGCCGCATCTTCATCAGCGTCGCCCTGTCGCTGTTCGTCTTCACCTGCATCCTCTACAACATCTACCTGGGCGAGAACGGCCTGCGCTACCTGCTCGGCCGCGGCAAGGCCGTGCTGCTCGGCTATCGCGGCCTGGTGCTGGTACTGATCTGCTGGGGCTCGATGCAGAATCTGACCACGGTGTTCGCCTTTGCCGACATCACCATGACCTGCCTGGCCTTCGTCAACCTGATCGCCCTGGCCATGCTGATCAAGGTCGGCATGCGCATCCTCAACGACTACGACGCCCAGCGCCGTGCCGGGGTCGACCAGCCGGTGTTCGACGCCGACCAGTTCCGCGACCTGGACCTGGATCGCCAGGCCTGGCCGGCGCTGGAGCGTCTGGAAGAGACCGTCGCCGAAGCCCGCGCCGCCCAGCCGCGCCAGGCGCACTGACCGCCGCAGCGGTCACCTTGGGCTGCGCTGCGCTCAACCCAACCTACGGGTGACGTAGGTTGGGTTGAGGCGGCTCCATCGCCGAAGCCCAACGGCCCCGAACCATGATTTGCTTGTCTGCCCCCACCTCGCGTGGGGGCAGTCTTATCAGGAAGTCCCTCATGAGCTCACCCTACCTGCACATCCTCTACACCGGCGGCACCATCGGCATGCAGGCGACCGCCGCCGGCCTGGCTCCGGCCGCCGGGTTCGAGGCGCGCATCGACGCCCTGCTGGCTAGCCGTCCGGAGCTGGGCACGCCGGCCTGGCGGCTGCAGGAGCTGCTGCCGCTGATCGACAGCGCCAACATGACCCCCGCCGCCTGGGAGCGCATGGCCCAGGCGATCCTGGCGGCAGCCACCGACCCCGCCTGCCGCGGCGTGCTGGTGCTGCACGGCACCGATACCCTGGCCTACAGCGCCGCCGCCCTGGCCTTCCGGCTACTGGGTCTGGCCATTCCGGTGCTGCTGACCGGCTCCATGCTGCCGGCCGGCGTGCCGGACAGCGATGCCGACGGCAACCTGGCCGACAGCTTCGCCGCCTTCGCCAGCGGACTGACCCCCGGGGTGCAGGTGCAATTCCATGGCGAACGCCTGCCGGCGGCGCGCTGCACCAAGCAGGCCAGCAGCGGCTGGAAGGCCTTCGTGGCAAGCGCCCGGCCGCGCAGTGGCGAGGCCTTGGTCGCAACGCCACCAGCGCTGCGCTTCGACCAGCCGCGTCAGCCAGTGCGGGTAGCGGTGCTGCCGCTGTTTCCGGGCGTCGACGGCGCCACCCTGCGCGGTCTGGCGGGCAGTGGTGTGCAGGGGTTGGTGCTGGAGTGCTATGGCAGCGGCACGGGTCCGGCGGATGACGCCGACTTCCTCGCCGCCCTCGCCGAATTGCGCGCAGCCGGCGTCCCCGTGGTCGCCCTCAGCCAGGGCGCTCGCGGGACGGTGGAATTGGGTACCTACGCCGCCGGCAGCGGCCTGGCCGATGCCGGGGTGATCTCCGGCCGCGGCATGACCCGTGAAGCCGCCCTGGGCAAGCTGCACAGCCTGCTCGGCTGCGGCCTGGAGCGCGTGGCGGTGGCCGAGTGGATCGGGCGCAATCTGTGCGAGGAGTTGTGATCTTCGGCTAGGTGCCGGCGGCACCCTCACCCCGGCCCTCTCCCAGGGGGAGAGGGGGCGTTTGGGTAGACGCCGCAGCAAAGCAGTGACCCTGCCAAACCAGGAGTGAGTCCTGCGCACGCGCCAATATCCAACACGCCAAAGCCTATCGGAGCATCCTCTCTCCCTCTGGGAGAGGGCCAGGGTGAGGATGCGCTTGAAGCCTGACAGCCCCAAGTCCTGCGTATCAAACTCCCCTGAGCGCCCTCTTCCGCCCGGAGGGGAACGGGGTAAGGGTGCGCTTGAAGCCTGACAGTCCCAAGTCCTAACGCACTAAACTTTCCCCCGAGCGCCCCCCTCTCCCTCTGGGAGAGGGCCGGGGTGAGGGTGCGCTTGAAGCCTGACAGCCCTAAGTCCTGCGCATCAAACTTCCCCTGAGCGCCCCCTCTCCCTCCGGGAGAGGGCCGGGGTGAGGGTGCGCTTGAAGCCTGACAGCCCCAAGTCCTGCGCATCAAACTTCCCCTGCGCGCCCCCTCTCCCTCCGGGAGAGGGCCGGGGTGAGGGTGCGCTTGAAGCCTGGCAGCCCCAAGTCCTGCGCATCAAACTTCCCCTGCGCGCCCCCTCTCCCTCCGGGAGAGGGCCGGGGTGAGGGTGCGCTTGAAGCCTGGCAGCCCCAAGTCCTGCGCATCAAACTCCCCCTGCG